>SKKS01000448.1 GCA_007123625.1 Paracoccaceae bacterium | reverse complement strand
TCCCGGCGATCATGTCACCCATGAAGATCAGCACGGTCGAGGGTGGAATGATCTGGCCCAGCGTGCCGCTGGCGCAGATGGCACCGCAGGCGAGTTTCGGATCATACCCTGCCCGCATCATCGCCGGTAGTGAAATCAGCCCCATGGTCACCACCGTGGCGCCCACGACGCCGGTGGAAGCGGCCAGCAGCGCGCCGACAAGGATGACCGAAATCCCCAGCCCCCCGCGCATGTTGCCGAAAAGGCGCCCCATCGTGGACAGCAGTTGTTCGGCAATGTTGCTGCGTTCCAGCATCACGCCCATGAAGATGAACAGCGGCACCGCCACCAGCACCTCGTTCAGCATGTAACCGGTGTACCGCCCCGCCAGTGCGCGCAGGTTCGACATGTCGAAGACGCCGAAATAGAGGCCCATATACGCAAACAGGATCGATGTGCCCGCCAGCGTGAACGCCACGGGAAACCCTATCAGCAGGAAGCCGATCACGGCAAAGAACATCAGCCCGGCAAGGATCTCGCCTAGAAGTACCGGATCCATGTCAGACGTGCTCCATGTCGTATTTGTATTTGTAATCGTCAGGAACCAGATCGTAACGCCCGGCGATGATCAGGATGGACCGGATCGCCATGGCCACCCCCTGGAGCGCGATTACCACGGCAAATACAAGAATGAAGCTTTTCAGCAACCACAGCCCCGGCATGCCGCCCGGATTGGCGGACCCTTCCCAGATCCCGATCGACCGGTTCACGAAATTGAAGCAGTACATCCAGACGACCCACGCAAAGGGCATCAGGAAAATACACACGCCCAGAAGGTCCAGCCACGCCTTGCGCAGCACCGATGCGGGGCGAAAGAAGATATCCACCCGCACATGGTCGTTGCGATAAAGCGCATAGCCCGCCACGGCGGTGAACATCACGCCGTTCATCCACGGATACAGGTCTTGCATCCACAGCCGCGTGATAGACAGCATGTAGCGCTCGACCACCACCCAGAAACACACCAGAACAATGCCGACCGACAGCCACATGAAGACATTGCCCATGACACGATTGATCATATTGATCAGCCGCATCAGGTAAGAGAGCGCCAGCATGCCGATCTCCCGTGAACAGAAACAGATTTGCAGAACGGCCCCGGACTTCGCCGGGGCCGTTCCGGACTGATTGGTGTCAGGACAGGCTCCCCGTCACCACGACACGCTCAGCCAAGATCCGAGATATCGAAATACTTCTCGCGCGCGAGGGCGAAGGTCAGGTCGGTCCGTTCGGTCCGGGTGCGCAGGAGGTTGAGGTTGGTGACGAAGCTTTCGGCGGTTTTCTTGGTCAGCGCATCGCCACCATCAAGGATTTCCACCAGCAACTCGCGCGAGGCGTTCGCGCCTGCTTCAAGAATGCTTTCGGGCCAGTCCTTGTGTACGGTCACGCCATGGTTCTGCTCCATGTCGTTCAGCGCGATCGGGTCGTTGGCATAGAACTCGGACGGCACCTGGTCGTATTCCGCCTGGCAGGCATCGCGCACGATCGCCTGCAAGTTATCGGGCAGCGCCTGGTACTTCGCCTTGTCAACAACCACTTCGGTCGCCAGACCGGGCTCGATAAAGGACGAGGTGTAGTAGTGCTTACGCACCTGATGGAACCCCAGCGCCCGGTCGTTGTAGGGCCCGACAAATTCGGCGGCGTCCAATGCTCCCGACTGCAGCGCGGCAAATATCTCGCCGCCGGCCAGGTTGGTCACCGACGCGCCCATCTTCTGCCAGACCTGCCCGCCAAGTCCGGGCGTACGGAAGCGCATGCCCTGAATGTCGTCGATGCCTTGCAGTTCGTCCTGGAACCAGCCACCGGCCTGCGTGCCGGTATCGCCCGACAGGAAGCCCTGCAGGCCGAACTGGTCATAAAGCTCGTCCCAGATTTCCTGCCCGCCCAGGTAGCGCACCCAGGCCGCCAGCTCGCGCGAGGTCATGCCGAAGGGCACCCCGGTGAAGAACGACAGCCCCACCGATTTGTTTTGCCAGTAATAAGCCGCGCCGTGGCTCATTTCCGCCGAGCCGTCGATAACCGCATCAAGAGACTGCAACGCCGGCACCATTTCGCCTGCGGCAAACACCTCGACCGTCAGCGCCCCGTCCGAGGCAGCGGTGATCCTGTCGGCCACGCGCTGCGCACCGGTGCCCAGTCCGGGGAAGTTGCGCGGCCAGGTCGTCACCATGCGCCAGGTGATGCGCCCTTGCGCGATTGCAGGGGCCGCCAGCGTCGATGCAGCCGCAGCCGTCCCGCCAAGCGCCGAGGTCTTCAGAAAAGAACGACGATCCATCTTGATCCTCCCAAGTGTTTTTCTGGGTCAACAGCAGATCACGCCGCTGACGCCCAGTGTTAGACCATAACCCGGGCGCGCAGGGAACAGCAAACTCGCCGGACTGGTCAAAGTTTCTTGCCAAATGGGAGCGCATGTGCGGTCACAATGCGGTGTCGCGCGTGGTTTCGCGCGCCGTGGCGCGCATGTTCCACCAGTTCGCCGCGAAGATCACCGCCGCGCCCAGAATGACCAGCAGGTCCAGCGCCTCGGCATAGACCCACACGCCCACCAGCGCGATCACCGGCAGGCGCGCGAACTCCATCGGCGCCACGGTCGACGCAGGCGCCAGCGACAGGGCCGAGGTCAGCGAGAAATGCGCCGTCAGCCCTGTCACGCCCAGCACCAGCAGCCACGGCACCATCGCGACCGAAGGCCAGGTGAACCCGCCGATGACCGACAGCGCCAGACCAAACAGCGTCTGCAACAGCGTCATCCAGAACAGCACGCACCAGACCGAATCATGGCGCATGATCCGCTTGGTGAACAACAAGTTCATGGCAAACCCCACCGCCGCCAGCAGCCCCGCCAGATGCCCTGCATTCAGCGCCTGCGTGCCGGGCTGCGCCACCAACAGCACGCCTGCAAAGCCGACGGCCGCCACCGCCAGCTTTCGCCGCGTGAGTGCCTCGGCCAGTACCAGCGGCGCCAGAAGCGCCACCCACAACGGTGCGGTGAACTCCAGCGCGACAAGCTGCGCCAACGGGATCACGGTGATGCCATAGAACCAGAAATTCTGACCGGCAAAGTGAAACACGTTACGCGCCAGATGCAGCCCCGGCACCGTCGGCACCAGCTGGCGCAGCCCGGACCGGCTGAGCCCGGCCACCAGCGCCACCACGATCACGAACCCCACAAGCGAGCGCCAGAACATCAATTCGAAGGAATTCAGCTCGACCTGGATCGCGCGCCCAGCGACCGCCATCATGGTGAAGGACGCGATCGCACCCGTCATCCACAATGCCGCAGCGAACGGCCGCGCCTGATCCTTGTCCATGCTGTCCCCCGACCGCGCCCGTTCCCGCGGCGACTGCCCGGCGCGTCTGGCCGAATTCACATATCCTGTCACGGAACACAACCGCAGGCCCGGCCCCAGCCATCATCTGCCCGCGACAAGAGCGTGATTGTCCCCGCGGCAATGGCGCGATAAACCGCATGCAACCGATGCTACGGAGGCCCCATGAAACCCGCGCAGGATTGCCAGTCGATGGCCGAACTCCGCGCCCAGATCGACCTGCTGGATCGCAAGCTGGTGTCGCTCCTGGCTTTGCGCGCAGGCTATATCGATCGCGCGGCGGAACTCAAACCGGCCGAGAACCTGCCCGCCCGGATCGACCACCGTGTGGCGGCCGTGCTGGACAACGTACGCGCCAGCGCCCGTGACCAAGGCCTCGACCCCGATCTCGCGACGGATCTGTGGCGCACACTCATCGAATGGTCCATCGCCCGCGAAGAACGCGTGCTGGGACCATCACCCGGAAAAGAGGAGTCACGCAAATGACGGCAACGATCATCGACGGCAAGGCCTTTGCCGCCCGCATTCGCGACCAGGTCGCGCAGCATGTGGCCCGGCTCAAGGCCGAGCATGACCTTGTTCCCGGTCTGGCGGTGGTGCTGGTCGGCGAAGACCCGGCCAGCCAGGTCTATGTCCGTTCCAAGGGCAAGCAGACGGTCGAGGTCGGAATGGCCTCTTTCGAACATCGCCTGGATGCCGACACGTCCGAGGGCAATCTTCTGGCGCTGATCGACCAGTTGAACACCGACCCGCACGTGCATGGAATTCTGGTGCAACTGCCCCTGCCCGCCCACCTTGACTCCGATCTTGTCATCAACCGGATCGCCCCGGCCAAGGATGTGGACGGCTTTCATATTTCCAATGTCGGGCTTCTGGGGACGGGGCAAAAGTCGATGGTCCCCTGCACGCCGCTCGGCAGCCTGATGATGCTGCGCGATCACCTCGGGTCCCTCTCGGGGCTGAACGCGGTGGTGGTGGGGCGCTCCAACATCGTGGGCAAGCCCATGGCGCAACTGCTGCTGGGCGACAGCTGCACCGTCACCATCGCTCACAGCCGCACCCGCGACCTGGCCTCGGTGTGCCGCGGCGCCGATATCCTCGTCGCGGCCGTGGGACGCCCGGAAATGATCCCCGGCGACTGGATCAAGCCCGGCGCCACCGTCATCGACGTCGGCATCAACCGGATCGAACGCGACGGCAAGCCCCGCCTTGTCGGCGACGTTCATTTCGACAGCGCTGCGGCGGTCGCAGGCGCGATCACCCCGGTGCCCGGCGGCGTGGGCCCCATGACCATCGCCTGCCTGCTCGCCAACACACTCACCGCTGCCTGCCGCGCCAACGACCTGCCCGAACCCGACGGCCTGACCGCCTGAACTATCGCGTGGCGCCGACGACACGGGCGCGCCTCCGATCATCTGTGCAGAAATATCCTCGGGGGGAGCGCCCGGAACGGGCGCCGGGGGGCCGACAGC
>SKKS01000210.1 GCA_007123625.1 Paracoccaceae bacterium | reverse complement strand
CGGGCCGTGCAGGGCGGGTGGGTGGGGCACGGACCGCGCGGGCGCTCCTTGCCCCGCATCCGCACCGCCTCCGTGCACCCGCTCCACCGGCCCCGTCAGCGGCGCTTTGGGTCAGAGGCAGGGCCAGAACCGGGGCCAACATCAGGGTTCGGATCGGGGTCGGAATCGTCGGTGCCGATCTGCTCCATCGCGCTTGCGCGCGGCACAGTGCCGGTGTCCGGACGCAGGCGCGACTGCAACACCGGGCGGTTGATCGAGACATCGGCCCGCCCCTCGCGGAACAGGATATAAAGCCCGCTCCCGATCACCACCCCGGCGCCAAGCACCGTCGCCCCGTCAGGCAATTCGTCGAACACCAGCCAGCCCAGCAGCGCTGCCCACAGGATCTGCGAATACTGCATCGGCGCGATCAGCACCGCCTCGGACGCCTTGTAGGCCGCGATCACGCAAAGCGAGGCGATGAATGCCAGCAGCGCGATCGCGCCAAGTGCGGCGAAATCGCCCAACGGCATGGGCTTGTAGAAGAACGGCAGCGCCAGCGCCATCACCAGAAGGTTTGCCATCATCGGATAAAGCAACAGGACCACGTTGCGTTCCGCCGCACCGATCCGCCGCACGATGATCGAGGCCAGCGCACTCCCCACCGCCCCCAGCAACGCCGCCCCATGACCCAGGCTCAGCCCGTCGCCCCCGCCCGGTCGCAGCACGATCAGAACACCCACCAGCCCGACCAGCACCGCGCCCATGCGATGCAGCCCCACCCGCTCGCCCAGCACCGGGATCGACAACAGCGTGATCAGCAGCGGCGCTGCGAACAGAATCGCATAGACCTGCGTCAGCGGCAGCACCGAAAACGCATAGAACACCGACACCCCCGTAACCACCGACGCCCCGGTGCGCAGCGCGGTCCAGCCGGGATGGCGCGGCAACAAGGTGCCATCGGTCTGGTCGCGCATCAGCATCAGCATCGCCAGCGGCAACCCCAGAAGGACGCTGAAGAACACGATCTGGAACGCGGCATAGGTGCCGCCCAGCGTCTTGACCACCGCGTCGTGGCCGGAAAACAGCGCGAAAGCCAGCAGCGCCAGCAGGGGGCCGCGCAGGGCATGGCGGGAACTCGGCATTGTCGGAACATCCGTGGTTGCGAACGCGATCGGCGACTCTAGCGCTAACACGCTCCGGTCGGGGCGATCAACCCGGCCGACACACCTGCGCGCGCCCGCATGCGCACTTACACCAAATGCTCTGGGCAGCGGCGCGTCTGCCCATTATGACGGCTGCATGACAGCGGACCTGTTTGCATTGCTGGGTGGAATCGGCCTGTTCCTTTTCGGGATGCAGTCGATGACCGACGCGCTGCGCCAGATCGCGTCCAGCCGCGCGCGCAGCGTGCTGGCCGGGTTCGCGCGCACGCCCCTTTCGGCGGCGCTGACAGGGGCGGCCACGACGGCGGCGGTGCAATCGTCGACCGCGACGATGGTGACCACCGTGGGCTTTGTCGGCGCCGGGATGCTGACCTTCCAGCAGGCGCTGGGCATCATCTTCGGCGCCAGCATCGGCACCACCATCACCGGCTGGATGGTGCTGTTTCTGGGGTTCCGGTTGCCGCTGGCCGCCGCGGCGCTGCCGCTGCTATTCGGCGCCGCGCTGCTGCGGGTGCTCAGCGGCGGGCAGACGGCGCGGGTGGCGATGGCGGTCGCGGGGTTGTGCCTGGTGTTTCTGGGCATCGACCTGATGCAGGACGGCATGGCCGCGTTCGAGGACAGGCTGACGCCTGCGTCCTTTCCCGCGCCCACGCTGGCGGGGCGGCTGCAACTGCTGGTGCTGGGGCTGGTGATCACGCTGGTGACGCAATCCTCCAGCGCCGGGGTGGCGGCGACGCTGGTTCTACTGGCCAGCGGCGCGATCAGCTTCCCGCAGGCGGCGGCACTGGTGATCGGCATGCATATCGGCACCACCTTCACGCCCTTGCTGGCCGCCATCGGCGGGTCCATTGCGGTGCGGCGTACGGCGGTGGCGAACATCGTCTATCACGCGATCAGCGGCTTTCTGGCGCTGGGGTTCATCGACATCGTCGGCGCGGCACTGGGGGCGGGGGGCACGCGTGAACAGGCGCAGCTTGCGCTGGTCGTGTTCCATACCGGGTTCAATGTGATCGGTACGGCGGTCATGCTGCCGCTGGTGCGCCCCTTCGCGGGGCTGATCGAGCGGCTGATACCCGAAACCGCGCGCCCACTCAGCGCGCCGCTCAACCGCCAGGCGCTGGCCGAACCGGCGGCGGCACTCGATGCGCTGGCGCTGACGGCACGCGGCGTGGTCGACCGGCTGTTCGGCGCGCTGGCGACGGCGATGCAGCCGGGCGCCAGCCAGCGCCACCTGCCCGATGCGCTGGCCGACTGCGCCACGACGCTGGACGAAATGCACGATTTTCAGGCGCAGATCTCGCTGCCACGCGACAGCGCTGCCGATCTGGAACGCAACGAATCCCTGCTGCATCTGCAGGACCATCTGCAGCGCCTGCTCTATCGCGCCGGACAGTCGAACCGGATGACCGCCGCGCTGGCCGATCCGAAGCTGCGCCGCTACGCGCGCTATCTGGGCGCGGTTCTGGACCGGCATGGCGCGGGCGTAGACGTGCAGGCGCGGCTGGAGCGGCTGAACCGCCATCTTGCGGGGCGCGAGAACCGGCTGCGGCGGCAGATCATGCGATCGGGGCTGCCCCCGGCGCGGCTGTTTGCGCTGACCGACAGCCTGCGTTGGCTGCGCCGCTTCGCCATCCACGCCGAACGTATCGGCCACTACACCCGCGCCGCCAGCCCGCAGGCGACCCAGCCCACCCCCGAACCGGAACCAGACGTGACCGAGACCCCGACCCCGACGGAAACGAACACCGCGATCGCCGACAAGGATTGATCCGCGCGTTTGCCTCAGGTCAAATACACCCGGCGCCTTTGCGCATAGGGTGATGGCATGATCAACCCGCAGAACAGCACGCCCGAACGCAGCACGGTGTTCCGGGCCGAAGGGGTCACCCGCGTCTATCACACGGGGACAGTGGCGGTGCATGCCCTGCGCGGCGTGGACATGACCCTGTTCGAGGGCGAGATGGTGGTCCTTCTGGGCGCTTCCGGCTCGGGCAAATCGACGCTGTTGAACATCCTTGGCGCGCTGGACACCCCGACCGAAGGGCGCGTGTTCTTTCGCGACCGCGACCTGACGCGCGCAAGCGACCGGCAACTGACGGCCTTCCGGCGCGACCATGTGGGCTTCGTGTTTCAATTCTACAATCTGGTCCCCTCGTTGACCGCGCGCGAAAACATCGCGCTGGTGACCGAGATCGCGAAGAACCCCATGAGACCCGAGGAAGCGCTCGAGCGCGTGAACATGGCCCACCGGATGGACCATTTCCCCGCCGAGCTTTCAGGCGGCGAACAGCAGCGTGTGGCCATCGCCCGCGCCATCGCTAAACGCCCCGAGGTGCTGCTGTGCGATGAACCCACCGGCGCGCTGGATTCGAAAACCGGGGTGCAGGTGCTTGAAGCACTGGCGCAGGTCAATAGCGAACTGGGCACGGCAACGGTGCTGATCACCCACAACGCCGATATCCAGCGCATTGCCGAACGGGTGATCGTGCTTGCCGACGGCCGGGTGATCCGCGACGAGGTCAACGCCGACCGAATCGCGCCCGCACAGGTGTCGTGGTGAAGGTGCTCGACCGCAAGCTGTTGCGCGATCTGCGCCGCATCTGGGCGCAGACGCTTGCCATCGCACTGGTTCTGGGTTGCGGGGTGATGCTGCTGGTCGCCGCCAACGCCGCCCAGCGCACGCTGGTGCAAAGCAAGGAAACCTATTACGAGCGCCACGCATTCGCCGACATCTTCGCCCCCGTCACCCGTGCGCCCGCCGCCATCGTGGACGAGATCGCGACCATCGACGGGGTGTCGCGCGCCGAGGGGCGGATCGCGTTCTACGCGGTGCTCGATATCACAGGCATGACCCAACCGGCGGTGGGGCGCGTGGTCTCGCTGCCGCGCGATCCGGAGCGGATGCTCAACCGCCCGCTGCTGCGCCTTGGACGCATGCCCGACCCGGATGCCGCCGACGAGGTGCTCGTCAACGAAGCCTTTGGCCGCGCGCACGGGCTGGAGCCGGGCGACGGGTTCGACGGGATCATCGGCGGGCAGTTGCGCCGTCTGACAGTTGCGGGCTGGGCGCTGTCGCCCGAGTTCATCTATACCGTGGGCCCGGGCGAGCTGATGCCCGACGACCGCCGCTTCGGTATCGTGTGGATGACCGAAACCGCCGCCGCCAGTGCACAGAACATGGCGGGCGCGGTCAATGACATCGTACTGACCCTGACCCGCGACGGCGACGCACGCGCGGTGCGGGCCGCGCTCGATTCCCTGCTCGCGCCCTATGGCGGGACCGGTGCCTATGGGCGCGACCGCCAGACCTCGCACACCTTCATCGCCGGCGAATTGCAGCAACTGGGCGCGCTGGCGACCTTCCTGCCGCCCGTGTTCATGCTGGTGTCCGCCTTTTTGGTGAACATGGTGCTGGGCCGCCTGATCGCGCTGGAACGCACCCAGATCGGGCTGCTGAAAGCCGTCGGCTACACCACCGCCGAGATCGCGGCGCATTACCTGAAGCTGGCGGTGCTGATCGGGGCCACAGGCGTGGCGATCGGCTGGGGAGTGGGTTGGCTGCTGACCAGCGGAATGCTGGCGATCTACATGGAATTCTTCGGCTTTCCGTTCCTGATCCGCGACAGCGGCGCCGGGCCGATGGCGCTGGGGGCGGCGCTGGGGCTGGCCACGGCACTGCTGGGGGCGGCGCGGGCG
>SKKS01000315.1 GCA_007123625.1 Paracoccaceae bacterium | reverse complement strand
TGCTAGCAACAAGGCCCCAGCCCCTACTGCACAGATGTTTTGACTCACTTCCCTCGCAAATTGTTCTTCATCACAGGTGGGACTTGCGAGTTTTTGGAGGAATTGTCACCTGTCACCTATCGCCGTCGGGAACTTCCAGAATCCATACAGGTCAGGCTGGCAGCCAGAAGCACAACGCGCGAATCCAGCAAAACCTTGGCGCCGACTTCCTGTACCATAATGTTCAGTAACGGTAGCACGATGTCAAAGAAGCGTAACTGCTCGGCTTCCTGGAACCGGAGGATCTCGCGTGATTTCCGCTCCTGTTCGTCGCGGATGCGTTCGGCATCGGTGTTGAAGGCTTCGGCCTGGAACCGGAATGCTTCGGGCGAAAGGTTGGGGCGGCTCTCCGTCAGGGCGGTTTCGCGGGCCGAAAGCTCGGCGACCAGGCGCTGGTTCTCGGCCTCGAGCACGCGGGATGCGTCGATCACCTGTTCGCGGACACGCTGGCCGAACTGCGATTCGAAATACAGGCGGTCCTGATCGACGGTGCGAATGGCCTGCGCGTCGCTGACGCCAAGGCTGAAGCCAAGTTGCTGGGCAGAAACGCTGGCGGCGGGCACCATGCCCGCCGCCAGAAGTAATGACGCGACAAGAGCCAATGGCGCGCGCATCAGAACCGCGAAACGATGCTCAGGTCGAAGTTCTGCACCCGGTCGAAGGGTTGCTTGCGCAGGGCCCGCGAGAAGTCAAAGCGCAACGGGCCAATAGGCGTGTCCCAGAACAGTGAGAACCCGGCCGCCGCACGCAGCTGCATCCCGTCAGACCCTTGCAGATCCGTGGCACGTCCCGCGTTGTCGAGCCCCCAGACCGAGCCGACATCCAGGAACACGCCGCCGGTGATCCCGTATTCTTCGGGCAGGCCAAGCGGGAAATCGGCTTCGAACTGTGCCACAGCATAGCGCAGGCCGCCCAGCGCATCGCGGTTGGCGACGCCCAGATCGCGCGGGCCCATGCCGCGCAGTTCGAATCCGCGCATCCGCCCGTCAAGGAAAAACCGTTCGGTGATCCGAGTGTCGCCGCCCTGCATGGCCAGCACGCCGCCGGTCAGGTTGGCGCGCAAGGTGACTTCCTCGTTCAGGACCAGCTGTTCGTACCCGGCGCGGGCCGTGGTGCGCAGGAACCGTCGGCTGTCCGAAGTGGCGCCGAAATCCTGCGAGACCTGCAGGATATAGCCGCGCGTCGGATCATATCCGCTGCGACGTGTGTCCAGGGTATAGGTGTAGCCCAGGCTGACGGTGTTCACGCGGCCCAGATCCTCGTCATCGATGACTCGCGGCGAAGTGTTTGCGCGGTCAACCCCGCTGACGCGGTCGGTGCGCAGGTCGATCCGCCCCTCAAGCCGCCCGAATTCGCTGACGGGGAAGGAAAGCGCGTTGCGCAGGCTGGCTTCGCGGGTGCTGAAATCTTCGTTGAAGTTGCGGGTTTCGCGATAGTTCAGGCCGAACGAATACCGCAGGTCGCGTTCCAGAAGCGCCGGTTCCGCGAAATCGAGCGAAATCTCGCGCGAGCCGCGGATGGTGTTGAAGGCGACGGCGATCTGCTGCCCGCGCCCCAGGAAGTTCGCTTCCTCGAAGTTGATGGCAAAGCCGACGCCGACGCCGACGCCATAGCTGACGCCCAGCCCGATCGAACCGGTCGGTTGTTCCTCGACATCCACATCAATCACCGCCTGGTCGTCACTGCTGCCCTGGCGGGGTTCGACCTGCACGTCGCTGAAGAAGCCCAGCGCGCGGATACGCTCGGCGGCCTCGCGGATTTCACGGGGGTTCAGCGGGTCGCCTTCGGCCGAATCGAACTGGCGCCGGATCACGCGGTCCAGCGTGGTGGTGTTGCCCTGGATGTCGATACGCTCGATCACGATCCGATCGCCCTCGACCAACGTGAATTCGACGTCGATGGTCTGGTTGCGGTTGTTGCGGGTCAGGCGCGGCTCCACGCGCACGAAGCGGCGCCCTTCAAGCGTGGCCACCCGTTCCAGTCGCCGGATGTTGGTTTCGATCACCGTGGGCGAAAAGATAACGCCGCTGCGCAGGCGGACCTGCTGCTCATAAGGGGCAAGGTCCACGCCAGCGATCTCGGACCCGACCGACACGGACCCCACGCGGTACTGCAACCCTTCGGATATGTTGAAGGTGATGAAGAACCCGTCGCGTTCGCGCGCCATTTCCGGCGTGACCGAGTTGATGCGGAAATCAACATAGCCGCGCGCCAGATAGAAGTTGCGCAGCAACTCGCGGTCCAGCGCGATGCGGTCCTCGACAAAGGTATCGCGCTGCACCAGCAGGCGGAACAGCCCCGCCTGCTTGGTGTCCAGCACCCGGCGCAAGCGCGCGTCCGAGAAGGCACGATTGCCCACGAAGCTCAGCCGCTCGATCTCGACCACGTTGCCTTCGCGGATTTCGAACGCCAGATCGACACGGTTGTTTCCGCGCGGGATTATGCGCGGCGTCACCTCGGCGGCGAAGCGGCCACGCTGGCGGTAGAGGTTGGCAATCGCAATGGCGTCTGCCTCGACCTGGCTGGGCGCAAGCACGCGTCCTGCGGTGGTGCCGACGACCTCGGAGATGGCATCGTCGTTGATGCGGCGGTTGCCTTCGAAGTTGACGATCCCGATGATCGGCAATTCCGCGACCGTAATCTCCAGAGTGCTGCCGCGCGGCGTGAACTCTACGCTTTCGAAGAGCCCCGAGTTTGTGACGCGGCGATAGGCGGCATTCAGCTCACCCGCGGATACTGTGCTGGCGCGGGGAATCTGAGCGAAACCAAGGATGGTCGCGTCATCGACCCGCTGATTCCCTTCGATCTGGAAGCGGTCAAAGCGGAAGCTCTGCGCGGCTGCGGGGGAAAACACCGCAGTCAGCAACAAAGCCAGTACCGTGAACGCTGCAAGGACCGCGGGACGGAACCGGCGCCGCGTCCATGCCTCGTGCCACGGCAGACCCATCGTGGATACGCGCATATTGCCCCCAATCAACCGCTGATTTCGTTTTTTTTCTGCGTAACGGGAAGGGAGGGGTTTGTCAAAGACCTCTGCCAGGCACAGTGCTTTCTGTCGCCGGAGTGCTGTCGGGGCGCGACACCTTCAGGGTAAAGTAAGTCTGGCGGATCTGGCCGGGAAAACCGGACTGTACGCGGCAGCGGGTGTGTTTGCGGAAATCGGCGTCAGAGTCCGAAGGGCATGCCGGAGTGTGCTCCGACGATGATGGACGCAATCACATCGGCGATCAGCAGGCTCAGCACCACGACGGCAACAAAGAACGCCCTGTCGGCGCCAAGCGCCCAGAGGGTTTTCAGGCTGTTGGGGGCACGTTGAACAATCTGCATGGTCGGCTCCTTCTTCGACCACATGTGCCGCCCGAGAATGGCGGAAATATGGCGCGTATCGGTCAGAAAACTGGCCGCCGCAGCGCCAAGCCAGGGTCGCAGGTCTGTGCTACTCCGCTGCGATCCTGTGCGCGGGGGCGTCGCCTTGCAGTTGTGCAAGAAGGGCCGTGCGCCGGTCCGCAGCCTTGGCCGCATTGGCGTCCTTGACCGGGCCGAAGCCGCGAATCTCGAGCGGGAGACGGGCAAGGGAGATGACCGTTTCGCGCGTGTCAGATGTCACGCGGTCCAGCACCAGGGCCATGTCGGCCTCATACTGGCGGATCAGCGCACGCTCCATGCGCCGCTCTGCGGTATGGCCGAACGGATCGAAGGGTGTGCCGCGCAGGAATTTCAGTTTCGCCAGCACCCCGAAGGCCCGCACGATCCACGGCCCGAAGGCGCGTTTTTGCGGACGCCCGTCCGATCCGGTCCGCGACAGCAGTGGCGGCGCCAGGTGGAAGCGCGGTTTCAGGTCGCCATCGAATTCGGCGCGGGCCTTTGCCATCGTTTCCAGATGCAGGCGCGCGACCTCGTATTCGTCTTTGTAGGCCAGAAGCTTGTGATAGCCTTCGGCGACCGCTTCCTTCACTTGCGGGTCGGCGATCCCGTCCACCAGCTTGCGGTAGCGTCTGGCCAGCCGCTTCGACTGGTACGCGCGCAGGTGGTCCGCGCGAAAGGCGATCTTTTCTTCCGCCGACTGCGGCCTGGCCACGACCTGCGAGGTCAGCCGTGCGGCGGCCTGATCGGGGTGCAGCACGCTCCAGCGCCCGATCTCGAACGCACGTTTGTTGCCCTCGACCGCTGCGTCGTTCAGCGCGACCGCCCGCAGGATCGCATCGCGCGCCAGTGGCACAAGCCCGCGTTGCCAGGCCGCGCCCAGGATCATCATGTTGGAAAATATCGAATCGCCCAGTAGCACCCGCGCAAGTTCCGAATAGTCGAACAAGTGTACCGCGTCGGCCCCTATTCGTGCCTGTAGCGCCACCTCGAGTTCGGCGCCGGGGATGCGGAATTCGGTGTTGCGGGTGAATTCGCCGGTGATGATTTCGTGGCTGTTGACCACGGCGCCGGTGCGTCCCTGCCGCATCAACCCAAGCGTGCGCGCGCCGGCCGTCACCACCAGATCGCCGCCAATGACGCAATCGGCTTCGCCTACGGCCACGCGGATGGCGCTGATGTCTTCGGGGTGGTTGGCCAGTCTGCAATGGATATGCACCGCGCCGCCCTTCTGCGCAAGCCCCGCCATTTCCATGAGCCCCGCGCCCTTGCCGTCGATCTGCGCGGCTTGCGCCAGAATCGTGCCCACAGTCACCACCCCGGTGCCGCCGACGCCGGTGATAACCACGTTGTGCGTGCCGTCGATGGCGGGAAGGGTGGGGTCGGGCATGTCCGGCAAATCCAGCGCCTGTCCCGGAGCCTTGCGGACCTTCGCCCCTTCAAG
>SKKS01000036.1 GCA_007123625.1 Paracoccaceae bacterium | reverse complement strand
GTTGCCAACGCCGCATGACCATCGGCCGCTGGCCGCAATCGAGCGTCACGGCCGTGCGCGAGCGCACCGAGGAACTGCGCCGGATGATCGACGAGGGACGGGATCCGCTGGCGGCAAAGGAGGAACTGCGCGAGGCGCCACGGATCGGGCCCGTGGGTCTGGCGGCCGATGGATCAGGCCCAGCGCATGGCGCAGATGTCCGGTTCGCTTCTCACCGGAGCAAAGGCAGATCGAGGCGGCCCGCCGGGCTTATGACGAACGGTGGCAAGCGCTGGGCTGGGTTCGGGACGCGCTGATCGAAGGTAGGACGCTGCGGGAGATAGAGGTGACGGGCGCCATGCCTAAGGCGATACCTCAGCGATGCGGGTTAACATGGTAGTTCTGGGCGGGAGCGCCCTCACATCAGCACACAAATTGTGGCAACATAATCTCCATGATGCCCAAAACGCGTGCTTCGCCAGACCGTGCCACTATTCGGCGTTTCCGCACCGCAGAGTACTTTGTCTGCGCATCTACCTTTTCAAAGCAATGACGAAGGTGCGCGGCGGTTACGCAGTCAACATCCATCGCAGTCGCGAGCCGCCCCCTACCTGACGATCAGCACAGGTACAGTCGCCTTGGTCATAACCTCAGTCGCCTGGCTTCCCAAGAAGAAGCGGTGAAGGCCGGTTCGGCCGTGCGAGCCCATGACGATCAGATCGCAGGAGGCCGCGTCTGCCGTCCTGAGTATTGCCAGAGCGGGGAGAGCACCGCGTTCATGGCAGGGCATGGCCTCGACCCCCTTCTTCTGAGCCGCCGCAACAGCCGGAGCGAGGATACCTTCGGCTTTTTCTGAAGCGGCCTGTTCATAGGCCTCTTCAGCCGTCTGCTCTCCGCTTTGCTCGTCGGCGAACGCGAGTTCAAACGGCCCCCAGCCTTCTGTGGCGCTGTGCCAGTCTTCGGTCACGGTCAGGATCGTCACCCGCGCATTCAGCGCCTCGGCCAATCCTATTCCATGTTCCAGCGCCTTGTCGGCGAGTTCGGAGCCATCAGTTGAAACAAGTATGTGGCGGTACATAGCGCCTCCTGCAATTCCGACTGCAGAATGTCCTATCGAAGTTGCGAAGTCCATATGGTGTGGCATGAAATCCCCTTCACAGGACCATGCCAAGCAAAGTAATGCCAGCCCCACCGAGAACGAACAGTCCCACATTCCCGCGACGTTCTTCCGGCAGTTCCTCCTTGAAAATATTGAGGATCATTGCACCGGCAAGAAAGGCATAAACGTGACTCTCCAAGGCAGCTGATACCGGATAAGCCGCGCCGAGAATGAAACCCACAAGCACCGCGCAAGCAAGACCCCAGCGTAGCCATCGATCATGCGCGGCACCATGAAAACGTCGCAGGAACTGATCATTGACAAAGAAATGCAGGGCGAAGGCAAAAGTATAGGCGGCAAGTCCAATCGCGCCCTCGCCGCTCTTTCCGATAAGGAGGTAGCCGGCGAGGGCGCTGTAGCCCGCAAATGAAACCGCATGGAGCCGCAACCCTGGATCGACTTGTCCGGTTTGCCTCCGGGATGAGTCTTCGGAAGCACGCCGTGCAAGGTGTTCCAGCCAGTAGCAGGCCACCATGCCGGCGAGTGCACTGATGAAGATCTCCCGCTCAGCCATCAAGCGTAGTTCGCGTGCAGGAAGTGCTGCCTGACGAACCGCAAGTTCCGGAAGGAGCAGCACAAACACGTATCCCGCCGAGATACCGCCCGCGAGTGAAAGCCAGTTGCGACCCGAGATCCGGTTTTCGGTAGCCACTTTAGGCGCGAGCACATGCACCGCCGAGAGCACGAGTGCTGCAAGAACAGCCGGGAGCGCCATATTCATGCAACCGCCCGGGCGCGGCGCCGAGCCGTGCCCAATTCAGTGACCGATTGCGCTGCCGTCACCGCGCGGATCGGCGCCACCTTCAAGGAAACCGGTGTCCTCATTGATGCGGATCGCCTGCGCATGGCCCATGTTGTCGTTCCAGTCCTGCACGGGCTTGATGGGCTGCCCGCGACGCTGCAACTCATCGATCACCGGATCGGGGATCCGTCCCTCCAGTGCCATGTCCTGCACCTTCACGCCCCAAGTCCTGCCCATGAGCCAGCGCGGGGCCTCGATGGCCTGCTGCACATCGAATCCGTAATCAATCATCCGCGTGACGATCGCCGCATGGGTTTGCGGCTGCCCTTCGCCTCCCATCGAGCCGAACACCAGCCACGGGCGGCCGTCCTTGAGAATCATCGCGGGGATCAGTGTGTGGAAGGTGCGCTTGCCCGGCTCAAGACTGTTGGGGTGATCGGGGTCGAGCGAGAAGAAGGAGCCGCGGTTCTGCAGTATGATGCCGCTTTCACCGCCGATCACCGCGCTGCCAAAGTCATGATAGATCGACTGGATCACGGAAACGGCCAGCCCATCTCCATCAACAACGCAGAAATAACAGGTATCGCCGCCGTGCTTGTCGGAACCGCCCGCAGTTCTTCCGGGGGCGATGCCGGGCGCGACATCTTCCATCACGGCCGCATGCTCGGGGTCGATCAGTTTGCGCCGCTCGGCCGCGTAATCCTTGGACAGAAGCTTGTCGAGCGGGATGTCCAGGAATTTTGGGTCGGTCAACCAGGCATTGCGGTCGGCAAAGGCCAGTTTCACGGCTTCGGCCATGTGATGGTAGTAATCCGCGGTCCCCTCGCCAAGCCGTACCGGATCAAAACCTTCCATGATGTTCAGGATTTGCAGCGCCGCAAAACCCTGCGTGTTGGGCGGGAACTCGTAAACGGTGTGGCCCCTGTAATCGGTTGAGATCGGATCGACCCATTCGGCCCGGAACACTGCAAAATCCTCGGGGGCCAGAGGCGAGCCCTTCGGGCCCAGAGCCTTGCAGATCTGCTCTGCAATAACTCCTTCATAAAAGGCCTTGCGCGGGCCATCCCTGGCAATGCGCTCGAATGACTCGGCGAGGCGCGGATTGGCAAGCCGCGTGCCAGGCAGCGGATCGCGCCCGTCGGGACGGACCATTTCGGAGACATCGCGATGTTCAGGCTTGCCCAGCAATTCGCGGTCACGCACGATCCAGCTTGCCAGAGAGGTGCTCGCCGGGTAGCCGCCGCGCGCGAGCGCTATTGCGTCTGTGAACAGATCCGCCCAGTCGAGTTTGCCATGCGCCTCGTGCATCTCGCGCCAGCCATCGACGGCGCCGGGTACGGTCAGTGCCCCCATCGCGCCGCGCGGCGGAATGGCATCATCGCAACCGTGGGAACGGTAGTGGTCGATGTTGGCCTTGCCGGCGGCGGGGCCGCTGGCGTTGAGCGCCCGCACCCCGCCCCTGGCCGGATCATGCACCAGCCAGAAGGCATCGCCCCCCAGCCCGGCCATGTGCGGATAGACTACACAAAGCACCGCGTTGGCGGCGATGGCGGCATCGACGGCACTACCACCTTTGCGCAAGGCGGCGTTGCCGGCTTCGCTGGCAAGCGTGTGCGACGTGCAGACCATGCCGTTGCCGCCATAGGACGGCGGGCGTCCGGTGCGGGGTCCGTTCGGATTGGTCATGATCACCTCCGGTTTATGGCGTGAATTTCAAGGAATGCTGTTGGAATATGCCAAGGACCCTGCCGCACGCTCATGCGTACGGCAGGGTTCGGTCATTCGTCCGACGCGTCCTTCTTTGGGTCTTCGACCAGGCCGGCCAGCCTTGCCACAGGTGGTATCGCAGCCCCCACAAGGATCAGCAGCAATCCAAGCCAGCCGAGAAAGCCACCCGCGCCTGCACTGATCAGGGGAAGCCCGGCCATGAACAGGATGAAGGATATTCCAAGCATTTGCCGAGTCGTCATCATCTCAGCCTCCCAGTGTCGCGAAGAACATGGTTCCCAGCCCCAGCAGGATCGCCACCGCGATTGCCCAGGGCAGGGTTACGCGCAAGACCTCGCCTTCCCTGCCGCTGATGCCGGTCGTTCCGGTGCCAAGCACGGCGTTCGCCGGCGCAATGGAGTTGCCAAGCGCCCCGCCCGCGCTCTGACCGGCGATGATTGCGGATTCGGAAAGCCCCTGCAACTGTGCCACGTTCTGCTGCAACCCTGAGAACAGAACGTTCGAGGCGGTGTTGCTCGAGGTCATGAAAGCGCCCAACAGGCCGATGAAGCTTGCCGCAAAGGCATATCCCATCGGGGGCACGGCGTCGGAAATCCCCATTGCGAGTGACTCGGTTTGTCCGGAGTGATCAAAGACCGTCGACATTGTCAGAAACGAGATCACAGCCACCGACGCGGGGAGCGCGCCATCGGTCACGCCCTTCCAGATGCCCTCCGGTTTCTTGATCTTCTTCCAGGCTTCGAAGAACCCCTGAGACCTGTACACCAGCCAAGAAACGATCGCGGCTGCCAGGATGAAGGTGCCGGGATGGGTAAAGAGCGCAAAGGGCTTGAATGAGTCGGTCGCATCGCGGACGATGCCGTAGCCAGTACCCACCTCGGGGAACGGGATACCCACGCGCAGCGCCCCAAGCGCCTGCTCGATCGGCGGTATCAGTAGCCCCCCCAGTGTGACGGCGATCAGCACGATATAGGGGAAGGTCGCCATCCCCAGCCCCATGACCGGCTCATGCTTTACCTTCTCGGCAGCCTCCTCCTGAGCCTCGGATGATCCTTTCCCCTCCATCACGGGGCTGTCGAAGTCTTCATGCGGTTCGTCATAGCGCTTCCAGTTCGAAAGGAAGTAAAGCGCCAGAAGCGCCACGGTGCCCGCAACGAAATTGGAAACGATCGGGTTCCAGAACACCAGCATCAACTGACCGCCGCCGTGTATCAGCGAAATGATCAGGACCATTGGCATCGCATGCGACATGGCGGCCCAACGACCAT
>SKKS01000484.1 GCA_007123625.1 Paracoccaceae bacterium | reverse complement strand
TTATCCTGCGCCATCACGCGCGCCCAGCGACCGACATAAGCCAGCCAACCGGGTTTGACCAGTCATCCGGACATTTCGGTTTTGGCTGAACATGGAAACAGCAACCCGCCCATGTTTCCGCCCAATTGTGGCCGTATTCAGTGGACAAACTGTTTCCAATTGAGAAGGCTCGATGCGAGTCGACAAGGTGAGAGAATGCTCGCGAGAACATGCCATATCCGAACCCGAATCGTGGGCGCCATGGGCGTCTGCCTGCTTCTTCTGGGGGCCTGCCAGGCCACGGGCGAAGCGGTCCAGGCGGCGCGCAACATGAGCGTGGACGGAGTTTCGCTGGTTTCGAACCCCCAACACCACGGCTGCTGGGGCCATACCGATGTGCCGGGAGAGGCACTGGTGCAAATCCCCTGCCCCGAGGACATGACCGACGCCTTCATCAAATCACTTCAGCGCGCGCTGGCCGTCCGCGGATACATGGCGCATGAAATCACCGGTGATGCGGACACGCGCACCCGCGCCGCCTTGCGAGCGTATCAGGCAGCACGCGGGTTCGACAGCCCGGTTCTGACCTTGAGAACGGCGCGGGAACTGGGGCTGATCGCCTACGACCCGTCAGAGTTCTGACCCGCGGTCAGACCGCAGTGACGGCCAGCGCGGCGCCATGGCCTTCGGTCCTTGCACAGCACTGCCCATCAGCGCGCGGCCACCTTGCGCCAGCACACGATGCCCACACACTCCATTGCCGCAGATGCGTGCAGAGGGGTGCAATCACCCCGGCGGCTGATGGGATGTTCCGAAACGGAAATGCGGCACGGTCCCGAGGACCGTGCCGCACATGACAGTCACGTCTTGTCGCGCGATCAGTCCGCTTCGACGCTCAGCGCCACAAAGCGCGGATCACCATCTCGGCGCAACAGAACCAGAACCGAGCGGCGCCCTGCCTCGCGGGCTTCCTCGGCGCGTTCGCGCAGATCGGCCACGGTGTTGACCGCGGTCTGGCCGGCCTCGGTGATGACATCGCCGGGGCGCACATCCTTCTGGGCGGCATCGCTGTCACGATCGACATCGCGCACCAGAAGGCCGCTGGTTCCGGGGGCAATGCCCAGTTCCTCGCGCATAGCATCGGTCAGCGGTTCCAGACGCATGCCCAGATAGGTGCCGGCGGCTTCGTCCTCGGGCTCGGGGGCAGTGTCCTCCGGCGCCGTCATCCCCGTTTCAGCCAGTTCGCGCTGACCCAGGGTAACGGTCAGGGTCAGTTCCTCGTTGTCGCGAAAGACCACAACCTCGACATCGCGGCCCACGCCGGCGTCGCCCACGCGGCGCACCAGTTGACGCGTGTCGCGCACCACACCGCCATCAAAGCGCAGGATCACGTCGCCGGTCTGCACCCCGGCCTCGCGCGAGGGGCCTTCCATCACATCGGTGACCATGGCGCCTTCGGGGCGGTCGAGCCCCAGCGCCTCGGCCATGTCCGGTGTCAGGTCCTGAATGCGCACGCCCAGCCAGCCGCGGCGGGTGGTGCCGAATTCGCGCAGCTGTTCAATCACGCCCAGGGCCACATTCGACGACATGGCAAAACCGATCCCGATGGACCCGCCGGTGGGCGACAGGATCGCGGTATTCACCCCGATGACCTCGCCCTCCATGTTGAAGAGCGGGCCGCCCGAGTTCCCGCGGTTGATGGCGGCGTCGGTCTGGATGAAGTCATCATAGTTGCCCTGCAACGCGCGCCCACGGGCCGAGATGATCCCCGCACTGACGGAGAACCCCTGTCCCAGCGGATTGCCCACGGCAATCACCCAATCCCCCACGCGCGACACTTCGGAATCGCCCCATTCAGCGAAGGGAAGCGGGCTTTCGTGCTCGACCTTCAGCAGCGCCAGATCGGTGGCCGGATCGGTGCCGACCAGGGTTGCGGGCAATTCCAGCCCGGCAAAGAACTCCACCAGGATCTCATCCGCGCCTTCGATGACGTGGTTGTTGGTGACGATGTAGCCGTCATCCGAGATCACGAAGCCCGAGCCAAGCGCCTGACTTTGCCTCGGGCGGTCCTCACGGTCAAAGAAATCGCGAAAGAAATCCTCGAATGGCGACCCTTCGGGCGGGGTCGGCATGGGGTCGGTTCTGGAGGCAACAGTGGTTGACGTGGTGATGTTCACCACCGCCGGGCTGACACTTTCGGCCAGATCGGCAAAGCTTGCAGGGCGTTCCTGCGCGGCAGCATGGACCGTCTGCATGGCCAGCAGGATGACTGCCAGCATCAGCACCGCAAATCCCGGCCAGAAAAACCGGCGCGTGTCGCGCGAAAGGGTCAGGGCACGGATTGTCGTCATGGTCACTCCCGGTATGGCTGTTGGGCCGCAAAGTTGCAGCCTGCACTTCGCTTCAACATAAGGGGCGACGCGGAAAACGCAAAGCCTGCCCGTCCGGTTCAACCACACGTGAAAGCACGCGAGGGTCCATGCGCGCAGGGCCCGAGGGTCAACCGCGCCGAAGCAGGAGTTCACAGGTTACACAGACCCCGCAGCCGCCCCGCTCCAGCGCCGCCACTGCGATCTGCCCGCCAAACCCCACCACCATCGCCGACAGCGCAGCGCGGCCGCCGGTGATCCGACCCTCGGTGATCAGGATCTCGGTGGCAAAGCTCTTGTCGCCGCCATCGGCACAACGCGCATCGGCGAAACGTGGCGCAACCAGGCTACCCAGCCCGTGCACCGTGCCGCTGCGTATGCCGTGGGCCGATGCAACCTGCTCGATGGCGCGTGTCATGTCCTGGTTGGGCCGCAGGGTCAGCAACAGGGCATCGGCTTGCCCGGGCGGCGTGGTAGCCACCGGCTGGAAAAGGTCGAACCGGGTTTCGGGGTCGGGCGAAACCTCCAGCGCGGCCCCGGTCAGCGACCAGCCCCGCGCCCGGACAGGTTCGGCGAGAGCCGTGTCGCCGGGCACCACATGCCCGCCCTGCACCATGCCGTCCGGCGCCGTCCACCAGCCGTGACCATGCAGCCATGGCTGCCCGGCGCGGCGGCCCAGGTGCAGGCCCAGCCGGGTCATCACCGCCCCATCCGCGCCGTGCGGCCCGTCATACCAGGCGGCGTGGTCGCCCGTCGGGTCCGGGCCGGGGCGCAGATGATCCAGCCGCGCCATCGGCGCCCCGGTCAGTTCCAGCCATGCCGCCCTGCCCCCTGTGGCCCCGGCAACGGCGTCCAGAAGCGGCACGCCTGCGGGCAGGGCGACCTCCAGCGGAGTCGCGGCGCAGGGCAGTGCGCGGGACCGTTGCGCCGCCACCGGGCCGGGATGGACCAGCCGTTCGATCACGGCGCAGGCCACTGGCCCCGGCGTTCCAGTTCCGCGCGGATCAGCTTCCGGGTGATCTTGCCATAGCCGGATTTGGGCAGCTCATCCCACACCACCACGGTTTTCGGCAGCTTGTATCGCGCCAGTTGCGGAGCGATGGCCGCCTGCACGGCCTGCGGGTCCAGCGCGGCGCCGGGTTCGGGGACCACCACGGCCAGCCCAACCTCGCCCCAGTCGGGGTCCGGCACGCCCAGCACCGCGCATTCGGACACACCGGGGAGGCGCAGGATCACTTCCTCGATCTCGCGCGGGTAGATGTTGGACCCGCCCGAGATATACATGTCCGACGCCCGCCCGGTCAGATAGACAAAGCCCTCGGCATCCATATGGCCCAGATCGCCGGTGCGGAACCAGCCGTCGCGGAAGCTTCTTGCGTTGGCCTCGGGGTTGTCGTGATAGCCCGCGAACACCGCCGGGCCGATCACACAGATCTCGCCGGTCTGGTGCGGGCCAAGGGCACGCCCGTCGTCGTCCTGAACCTGCACCTCCATGCCGGTGCGCGCGAAACCGCAGGTGCCCAACCGCATCTGCGCGTCATCGGTGGAATGGTGAACCGGCGGCAGCACGGTGATGTTGCCCGTCACCTCGCCCAGTCCGAAATACTGCACCAGCACAGGGCCAAGCGCTTCGACCGCGCGTATCTGATCGGCGCGATACATGGGCGCGCCCGCATAGATCACATAACGCATGCTGGAATGGTCATGCGCATCGACAGACGGGTGTTCGACCAGCAGTTTCACGATGGTTGGCACAGTGAACATATTGGTGACGCGGTGGCGCGCGACCAGTTCCCAGATCTCGGCGGGGTCGAATTTCTCGCCGGCTGGAAGGATGGTTTTGACCCCATGGGCCACTTGCGCCAGTTGATGGACCCCGGCGCCATGCGACAGGGGGGCTACGACCAGCGAGGCATCATCCGGTCCCGTGCCCGGCATCAGATCACAAAGATGATTGGTGATCACAAAAGCCATCTGGCCATGCGTCAGCACCGCCGCCTTCGGCTTGCCCGTCGTCCCCGACGTAAAGAAGAACCATGCCGGATCGTCGCGCTGCACTTCAACGGGGGTCGGGCTGGCGCCCATATGGCGCGCGATCAGCGCCTCATAGTCGGCACCAATGCGAAGCGTGGCTTCGACTTGGGGCGCACAGGCGGCGGCATGGTCGGGAAAGCGGTCGCCGCATAGCAGGAAACGCGCTTGAGCCGACTCTGCCAACCCGGCCAGATCTGCAGGGGAAAGGCGGAAATTCGCAGGCACCCAGACCCCACCGGCGCGCCAGACAGCGAACATTGCTTCGAACATCTGGTTGCAATTGGACGATTGCACCAGCACGCGGTCACCCTTGCGCAAGCCGTAGTCCTGCACCAAAGCTTGCGCCAGCGCGCTGGCGCGGGCCTCCAACTCGGTCCAGCTCCACTGGTCATTTCCCCAGATCAGCCCCGGCGCATCGCCCAGCCGCCGCGCGCTTTCGCTCAGCAGATGCGACAGGTTCATCACGCGGGTCGAAAAGGGGGTCACGCCCTGCGACAGG
>SKKS01000406.1 GCA_007123625.1 Paracoccaceae bacterium | reverse complement strand
CGGCAACGGGTTTTCGCCAAAGTGTATTCGGACGCCGGGCGCCCGGCACACAAAGCGTAGCCGCACCACGACGTGTCGTCAATCGTTTCTTGACCAATAAGCTGATTGGTTATAACCAATATCCCCGACGCGTGCGAATCGAAAGGCATCGAAGCGGTCGGCGGCCGCGCGACGAAACGACGACACAACGCGGACGGTCAGACACGAAGGCCTTGGGAGGAACAGGGGCATGAACACCGACGACCCGCAGGCCGATCTGCTGGCGGCAGCGCTGTTTGTCGTTATCGGCGCCGGTGCGCTGTGGATCGCAGCCGACTATCCGGTCGGCTCGCTGCGCAGGCTTGGACCCGGCGCGCTGCCGGTCGGGGTGGGCACGCTGCTGATGCTGTGCGGCGCGGGGCTGGCGGTGCAAACGCTGCTGCGGGTGCGCACCGATCCCGAACGCGCGGGCCTGCCGATCTTTCGCCGCCCGCGCCTGCCTGCGCCGCATGTGATCCGCTCCACCGTGTGCGTGGTGGCGGGTCTGGGCCTGTTCGGGCTGCTGGTGCGCCCGGCTGGGCTGTTTCTTGCAACGGCGGTTCTGGTGTTCGTATCCAGCCGTGCCGAGTCGGGCACGCCCATCCTGGGCTCGGTTGCTTTGGCGGTGATCATTCCTGCGGCCTGCGTGGGCATTTTCGTCTATGGGATCGGGCTGCCGTTCCGGGTGTGGCCATAATGGAACTTCTGTCCAACCTTGCGATTGGCTTCGAAGTGGCGCTGTCGCCCTCGGCGATGCTGTATTGCCTGATCGGGGTGACACTGGGCACATTCATCGGGGTGTTGCCCGGGATCGGCCCGCTGGCGGCAATCGGCGTGTTGCTGCCGATTACGTTCCATGTGCCCCAGACCGAAGCCATCATCATGCTGGCGGGCATTTATTACGGCACCATGTATGGCGGCTCCACGGTGGCGATTCTGCTGAACCTGCCGGGTACGGCGGCTTCGGCGGTGGTGGCCATCGACGGGCATCAGATGGCGAAACAGGGCCGCGCGGGCCCGGCGCTGGTGATGACCACGCTGTCATCCTTCATGGGCGGCTGCGTGGCGATCATCGTGGTTGCCGGCTTCGCCCCGCCGCTGGCGCAATTCGCGCTGCGCTTCCAGTCGCCCGAGTATTTCTCGTTGATGATCATGGGGCTTCTGGCGGCGGCGGTGCTGGTGCAGGGCCCGTTCCTGAAGGGCATCGCCATGGTGCTCTTGGGGCTGCTGATCGGCACCGTGGGGCAGGAGACGATCTCGGGCCTGCCGCGCTACACCTTCGACACGCTCTACCTTTATGACGGGCTCAGCTTCGTGGTGGTGGTGATCGGGCTGTTTGGTCTGGCCGAGGTGCTGCGCAACCTGGCGCTGGGCGCCGACCGCGAGAAGGTCGACACGCGCGTCGGCTGGCGCGAACTGGTCCCCACCAAGCGCGACATGAAGGACAGCTTCATGCCCACCGTCCGCGGCACCGGGATCGGTGCGTTTCTGGGCATCCTGCCCGGCGCGGGACCCGCCATCGCGTCGTTCGTGGCCTATGCGCTGGAAAAGCGCGTATCGAAGAACCGCCGCAACTTCGGCAAGGGCGCCATCGAAGGGATCGCCGCACCCGAAGGCGCCAATAACGCCGCCGCGCAGACATCGTTCATTCCCACCCTGTCGCTGGGCATTCCGGGCGATGCGATCATGGCAATCATGCTGGGCGCGCTTATGATCCACGGGCTGACGCCGGGGCCGCAGATCATCCAGAACAACCCCGAATTCTTCTGGGGGCTGATCGCAAGCTTCTGGGTCGGCAACCTGTTCCTGCTGTTGCTGAACCTGCCGTTCGTCGGCCTGTGGATCAAGATCCTGTCGATCCCCTATTCCATCCTTTTTCCTGCCATCCTCAGCTTCATCGCCATCGGCATCTACAGCCTGTACCGCGAGCCCACGGACATTTTCATGGTCACCGGGATCGGGCTGGTCGGGTATCTGTTCCTCAAGCTGCGCTGCGAGGCGGCGCCGCTGCTGCTGGGCCTGATCCTGAGCCCGTTGCTCGAGGAAAACCTCCGCCGGTCGATGCTGGTGTCGCGCGGCGACCCGATGATCTTTGTCGAGCGTCCCATCAGCCTGACCTTCCTGATCCTGACAGTGCTGGGGGTGGGGATGGTGTTGCTGGGCAGTTGGCGCAACCGGCGCGCCGAACTAGCAGAACAGGCAAACCCCACACCCGAACCGGGGGCGAAGCCTTGAACGCCGCGGAGACGACCAAGGGGGGACAGCGGCGCCGCGGCGCCACGAAACTGCCCCCTCGAACAACCCAAGGGAGAGAGAAATGACCATCAGAACGCTTTCTGGCGCCGCGCTGGCAGCCGCCATGCTGGCCGCCGCCCCCGCCTATGCCGATTTCCCCTCGCGCGAGATCACCATGGTGGTGCCCTTCGGCGCGGGCGGATCGACCGATATCGTTGGCCGGATCGCCGCGCAGGCCCTGTCCGAGCGTCTGGGCGTGCCGGTCGTGGTGGACAACCGCGGCGGCGCGGGCGGCACAGTGGGCACCCAGGCCGCTGCCGGCATGGAAGCCGACGGCCATGCCATCACCGTGGCGACCACCTCGACCCACGTTGTGGGACCGCTCACCAACACTTCGGTCCGCTATGACCCGGTCGAGGATTTCGCCCACATCGGCATGATCGCCGAAACCCCCTATGTGCTGGTGATCAACCCCGAACTTGGCGTCTCGAATGTCGAAGAGCTGATCGCCATGCTTGAGGAATCGCCAGGCGATCTGAACTTCGGGTCGGCGGGCCAGGGATCGACCACCCATCTGGCCGGCCTGATGTTCCTGTCGGCGACCGGCACCGAGATGGAGCACATCCCCTATGGCAGCAATGCCGAAGCGACGACTGCTTTGATGGGTAACGAGGTGCAGGTGCTGTTCGGATCGATGCCCGCGGTGCTGGCGCAGATCCAGGCCGGATCGATCGAGGCGCTGGCAGTGGGCACGGTAAGTCGCTCGCCCGAACTGCCCGACGTGCCAACCATGCAGGAAGCCGGGGTCGCGGGCTATCGCGCCTCGCTCTGGCTGGGGCTGGCCGCGCCTGCAGGCACGCCCGATGACGTGATCGCCACCCTGGCCGATGCGCTTGCCGACAGTGTCGCCGATGCCGATGTGGGGGCCCAGCTGGCCAGCAACGGCGCCGATCCGCTGGCCATGACCCCGGAGGAGTTCCGCACCCTGATCGCCGAGGAACTGGTCACCTATGGCGAGATCGTGGCGGCGATGGACTGACTCGCCGTCAAGTACCCCATGCCGGGGGGCGCCCGTCCCCCGGCCCAATCCCACGCGCACGGAATCCCGGGCGCGTGACACACCGAAGAAGGAAACACAGATCCATGAGCATCAAGACGGCAAACGCCGAGTATGTCATCGCGCCGCCCGAGCAGGCCAGCCTTCCGATCCGCGGCAGCGACAAGCGGTTTCCGGTGCACCGGGTTTACTGCATCGGCCGCAACTATGCCGCCCATGCCGTGGAAATGGGCCATGATCCCGACAAGGAACCGCCCTTCTTCTTTCAGAAGAACCCCGACAACGTCACTGATGCCGATGTCTTCCCCTATCCGGACCGCAGCTCGGACGTGCATTTCGAGATCGAGATGGTGGTGGCGCTTTCGGGCGGTGGACGCGACATCCCGGTCGAGAAGGCCGAATCGCTGATCTGGGGCTATGGCGTAGGACTGGACATGACGCGCCGCGACCTGCAGGGCGAAGCCAAGAAGATGGGCCGCCCCTGGGAAGTCGGCAAGGCATTCGAGGATTCGGCACCCTGTAACGCGCTGGTCCCGGCGTCGGAAATCGGGCACCCCACAGAGGGCGCGGTCTGGCTCAAGGTCAATGGCGAAATGCGCCAGCAAGGCGACCTGAACCAGATGATCTGGAAAACCCCCGAGATGATCGCCATCCTGTCGCAGTACTTCGAACTGCAACCGGGCGACATCATCATGACCGGCACGCCCGCCGGCGTGGGCGCCATCCAGCGCGGTGACGTCATGGAAGGCCATGTCGAAGGTGTCGGCGACCTGAAGGTCACCGTCGGCTGACCGAAATCGCGGCGGGGGGTCCGCCCCCCGCCTGTGCGGAACAAGGATGCGGTACACGGCCAGCCGGCCGTAAGCGCGACGGCGTGACGCTATGCGGCGAGGCTAGACGGCTGGTTGAAGCGCCATGGCATGAGGTCTTCGATGCCGCTTTGCGGGTGACCGTCGAGGATGGCGCGCAGGGTGGGGGCGATGTAGTCGACTGGGTTAACCTCGGACATCTTGCAGGACAAGGCGGACCAGAAAACAGCGTGGGGCGCGGTCTTCCCGCCGAATGACCAGCGAGGCCAGCATGGCCCAGTTCTTGGCGCCGATTTCGTTCCCGGCGAAGAGTGCAGTCTTCCTTGTCAGGGCGATCGGGCGGATCTGGTTCTCGACTGGATTGGTATCCAGTTCCAGGGTGCCGTCGTCGAGGACGCGGCTCAGACCGGGCCAGTGTCCCAGCGTGTAGCGAATGTCTTCTGCGAGCTGTGATTTTTGCGGGATGCGCGAGAGCTGGGCTTCCAGTCATGGTTTCAGCGCGGCGATGATCGGGGCGGAATGTTCACGCCGGGCGGCGAGGCGCACAGCCGCCTCCTTGCCGCGCAAGGACTTCTCAATCTGGTAGAATGAGACCTTGTTCGCCATTGATGGAGTGGATGGCTCCCGCTTCCGGCATCGAAATGTCCCATGTTGGATGCTGTGAAGACAGCCAACAAGAGGAGCCATCCATGGGGCGTTGTTGCAGAAAGGCGGCTTGAGGCGTGACTTCCCCTTTCGCCTTCAGGTTCAGGCCACGCGGACGATCTCGGCGGTG
>SKKS01000269.1 GCA_007123625.1 Paracoccaceae bacterium | reverse complement strand
GCCTTCGATCTGCCAACGCAACGCGCCGCTGTTGGTTCGCGAATCGAAGATCAACCGCGTGCGTTCGGTCAGGGTGAAGCGGTGATGCCCCGCATCGCCCGCGGCGGCGATCTGCCCTTCGACCAGCGCGCCAAGGGCGAAGGATTCCCCTTCCAGAGCCGCCGTGGGCTGCGGGGTGGGGGCCAGCTGGAACGTCAGGTCAACCGGCGCGCTCAGGTTCGATCCGCCATCAAGGATCAGGAAATACCGCCCCGACAGATGCAGGGTCTCGGACTCCAGCGGCTGGAAGCTGTTTCGCCGCGCCACCTCCAGCCCGCTTTCGTGCATGATCCGCCACGACAGGTTCCCGCGTGACGTGCCGTCGATATCGGGCGCGGCCACCGCCAGCCGTTCACCCGCCGTCGCATCGAACGCGTAAAGGCGGCTTTCGCGCCCGGCGTCCAGCGTGACCGCGACCGGTGTGTCGGCCACGATGGGATGCGCGTCGGCGCTGTCCAAAAGGCGAAAGCCATAGTCACCCGTCGCCGCGTTCTGCCCGGTGACCCGCAGCACATAGTCGCCTGCCGACAGCAGATGCGCGGCCTCATACCCTCCGCTTTGGGAATTGAACGCCTGCAGTGGTGTGATCTGCGCGCCACCCCGCGTTTCGATCCACCAGCGAAGACCCGAAAGCGGCGTCAGGCTGTCGAACAACACCAACCGTTCGCTGTTCAGGCTGAAGGCATGGCCCGGCGCATCGCCGCGCAGGATGGTGCCGGTCACGGTCGCGCCGGTGTCCATCGGCACCACATCCGACTGCGGCGCCCGCACAGCCACGCGCACCGACCCGGCGCTGGAGTTGCTGCCTTCGAGGATCAGCGTATAGCGCCCGCCTTCCATATAGCTGCGGGTGTCCACCGGCCCCGCACTGGACCAAACGCTGCGCCCTGACGGCGCCATCAGGCGCGCCTGCGCCGAACTGGCCGCGATGTCGAAAAACAGCGATTCTCCCGCCGCCACGTCGAATTCAAGCACCGCGACACTGCCCGGCGGGTCCAGCGGCACCGTCACATCGGTGTCGCGCGCAAGCTCGGTCGCGTTGCGCAGATCCACAAGCTGGAACGGCACCACTCGCTGGATGTCACTGGTGGTAAACACCTCGACCACATAATCGCCCGGTGCCATCCAGACCCGGTTGCCGAAACCTTGCGTGCTGGCCGTGCCCGAGGCGACGACAAACCCATCGGGCGTGCGGATTTCCCATCGGGCCTGACTTGCTGTCGTCCGGGCGTTGAAGAATACCGGCGTGGCTTCTTCCAGTGTCAGGTCAAACTGCGCGCGGCCCGGGGCAGCGATGAAATCGGCCTCGACCACGGTGTCGAGCGTCAGCGGCGCGCGCGTGTCCATGGTTTCGACGAACTGATACCGCGCGCTGAAACTGCCCGTTCCTGAGAGCACCCGCGCAAAGCTGATCCAGACGCCACCGTCGCGTTCCAGCACCGGCGCCGTGGTCGATCCGATGAGCCGCGCCGGAAGGATTGTCCCCGCCGCGTCATGTATCGACCAGACAATGGGCAAGCCCGTGGCGCTGCCCAGATGCCGCGCATGGATTTGCGTGCCGACCCCGGCGGGCAGGTGGTAAAGGCGGCTGCCGCCGACCTCGGGGATCGAGATTTCGACCTCCTCCTCCGGCGCGATCTCGATGGCGTCCGAGGCGCGCAGAAGGCGCAGCGCGTAGCTGCCGGTTTCCACCGCCGTCGCCGTCACCTCGAGCCGATAGTCACCGGGGCCCAGGACTTCACCGCGCAACGACCCGGTCAGGGATGTCGGTGAATGGCCGGACCAGACCACACCCTGCGGTCCGATCAACCGCCCGCGTATGGTGCTGTCCGCCGACAACCAGTCCACGAACACCCGTTCCTGCGCCGCAAGCGTAAAGGTGTGGACATGGCGCGCGCCGGGCGTGGCAAGCGTGCCGGAAACCGATGCGTCAAAGCCGATGTCCTGCGGGGCGGGGTCGGCCACGCGGTCGAAGCGAAAGGCGAATTCGACCGGCGCGGTCGAGAAATAGCCGTCACTCGCCATGACCAGATAGCGCCCGTCCAGCGGCAGCACCGTGCGGGCAATGCCGTCATTGCGGGTGCTCAGCACCTCGCCGCCCGGGCCGAACAGCGTGTATTGCGTGTTGGCCGCCGCATTGGCCGAGGTTTCGCGCAGGGCCACCACCTCGCCTGCTTCGGCGTCGAAATACCACAAGCGGGCGCCGCCGCTGGGGTCTTGCGTGACGGTCACATCGGACCCTTCGGGCAGCGCCGCCGCGCCCTGCGCAGACAACAGCGCAAAAGGAGCCGGACCGGTAAAGCTGCCGGTGCCGATGATTTCCAGCAGATGTGTGCCTTGCGGCAGCAGCATCACCCGCGCATCGCTCAGCCCGGAGCCAAAGGTCAGATTGGCAATCGCCGCGCCGGTGCTGGCGGTCAAACGCCAGTCCACATTTGCCGTGCGCACCTGCGCGTCGAACACCACCAGCCCCGGCGCATCCAGCGTCACCGCATAGCGCAGGATCTGCCCGGCGGCGGTGATATCGGCCGCGACCTGCGTATCCAGCGCCAGCGCAATTTCGGTGCCGTCAAACGCCAGCGCCGGGGTGTCCGCGGGCAGCATCAGATCAAAGGCGAAGTCCGACCCTGCCGCCCCCGCCGCTTCCAGCAACAGCGTGTAGCGGCCGGTTTCGGTCAGCCCCGACAGGGTGAAATCGGCGATCGCACCGCGGTGCAGTTCTGCCCCCGTGGGGGACACCAGCACGAACGCCCCCGTCACCGTCGTTTCCGGCCCGTCCACCGCAACCGCAACGCCCTGCCCGCCCGCGACATCGAACCCGAAGGCGCGTGTCTGGCGCGGATGCTCCAGCGTGCCTGCAATGCGCGCCGCGCTGTCCGCCGCCGCCGGGGCGATGGTCGGCGCCGCGCTCAGGTCTTTCAACTGGAACAGGTAGTCGCCGGTGGCATCGCCAAGCCCCTCGACACTGAACCGGTACGTCCCGGCGGCAAGCGGGATCGCGCGCGGCGCATTGGCGTTGCGCCCGTTGGTGGCGGCTTCGGTGGCACTTCCCAGAAGCGTCTGGTCACCGTCCGTAATGCTCCAGCGTACGGGGGATTCAATTCTGCTGTCCACATGCAGCAGCGCCGGTTCGGTCAGTGTCAGAACATAGGCATCGGTCTCGCCCGGCAGGTCGATCCGCCCGTCAATGGGGATGAAATCGGCCGAAAGCAGAAGGCGTGGCTCAAGCGCTTCGAACGCGAACGGCTGACGCGATTCGCTTTTTCCTGAGGCGACCCCAGGCCGCGGATGCGCGGAAAATATCTTCACATTTTCTTCTCGGAGGCGCTGCACGGAGAAACACGCTTGATCCAAAGCCACACGTGCCAAGACTAAAAGGTTAATTCCTTTCAACGAATGCATCAACTTTTTTCTTTTGTTGCGTGAGATCGCTATAGGCGCGCATTAAACAACTATTTAGCAATTTATGGTTGCATTTATTCGAAAGGGTTCAACAGCCGCAACTGCCCTTCGACCAGCAACCCGTCGTGCATGTCCTCGGTCCAGAGCGTGCTGCACTCCGCGAGCAATGCGGAGGCAACGATCATCGCGTCATAAACCGAAAACCCGTAACGTTCGGCCAGCGCGCGCCCGACCTGGTGCGTCTGTGGCGTCAGCGATTCCACCGGGCACAGCTCCTGCACACCTGCAATGAAGGCGCCTGTCTCCTCCCAGTCCAACCCGGCCTTTCGGCGACAATTCACCGTGGCCTCATTCAGGACCTGCACGCTGATGCGGGGGCCGCGCGCAAGGATCGCCTCGGCGCGGTCGGCCTTGGGGCCGTCATCCAGCAGGTAAAGCACCACATTCGTGTCGGCGAACTCAGCGCTCATGCGCGGCGTCACGGCTCACTCGCTCGGCAGCGGGCAGCGTGCCCCGAAAGCGGCGCAGATCCTTCAGCACCTCTTCTGCGCGGGGTTGGCGCCGGACAGCAAAGGTCCCGTCGTCCGCCACCAGATCGATCCGGTCGCCCACCTTCAGGCCCAGCTTGCGCACCAACTCGACCGGCAGGCGAACCGCCAGCGAATTGCCCCATTTCGCGACCTGCATCTTACCCCCCTATACAAGGATATACAGTTTACAAAGTGTATCATTATGCGCGATAAATTCAAGGATCGACGCCATGCACCCCGCGCGCCCGGCTTCAAGCGGCCCGAGAACCCCATCCCGGGACGCGCGCGAACCAAACCGAAACAGGCATCTTCCACATCCGGGCCGTCCTTGATCAGAGCACGCAACAGAAGCCGCAAGTGCCGGAACGCCCGCCAATCAGCCGCAAGAAAGCACGAATCGGCGTGTACTTTTCCCGCGAACGCCTGTAACAGGCGGGTCTGGCGCGTCCCGGGCACCCGCCCCTGACCCTCTCCCAACCCTGATCTCACGGATACCCTGTTTATGATTTCCCCTCTGGCCGAGGCGCTTGCCGAGCGTGGCTTCGACACTTTGACCCCCGTACAGGAAGCGGTGATCGCTCCTGACCTGACGGACCGGGACCTTCTGGTTTCGGCGCAGACCGGGTCGGGCAAGACCGTGGGCTTCGGTCTGGCGATTGCCCCCACCCTGCTGGGCGAGGCCGAGCGCTTCGGCCCGGCGGCGGCTCCATTGGCGCTGATCGTCGCGCCGACGCGCGAGCTGGCCTCGCAGGTCATGCGCGAATTGTCGTGGCTTTACGCGCGCACCGGCGCGGTTGTCACCTCGTGCGTGGGCGGCATGGACATGCGCACCGAACGGCGCGCGCTGGACCGCGGCGCACATCTGGTAGTGGGCACGCCGGGGCGGCTTCGCGACCATATCGAACGCGGGGCGCTGGACCTTGGCG
>SKKS01000100.1 GCA_007123625.1 Paracoccaceae bacterium | reverse complement strand
TGAAGCGCGCAAGCCCTGCGCCGATCAGCGTGTAATCGGTCGAAAGGTCCTGCTTCCACGCGCGATAGCCCTTCTCGATGCGCAGGCTGTCCAGCGCCCACATGCCAAAGGGCTGCGCGCCACGCTCCATCACCGCCGCATGCACCTTTGGCCCGTCTTCGGGGGCGCAATGGATTTCCCAGCCCAGTTCCCCGGCAAAGGACACCCGCGCCAGCATCGCCGCGCAGCCCGCGACCGTGACCCCGAACTGCACCGACAGCCAAGGGCGCGACAGGTCCGCATCGGTCAGCGGCGCCAGCACGTCGCGCGCCTTTGGCCCCGTCAGCAACAGGCAGGTGGCGTCTTCGGTCCGATCCTCGAACACCACGCCTTCGGGCAGGTCCGCGCGCAGCACATCGGCGTCATGCCATTGCGCCACGGCCGCGGTGATCAGGCTTATGCGGTCCTCGGCCTCGGGGATCACGCTCATCTCGGTGACGATCCGCCCTCGCGCATCCGAGAAATAGGCCAGCCCCATCCGCCCCGGTTTCGGCAGACGCGAGGGCGTCAGCCGGTCCAGATGCGCCCGCGCGCCGGGCCCCGACAGCCGAAAGCGCGAAAACCCGCAGATTTCCAGCACCCCGCAGCCATCGCGCACGGCTTCGGCCTCGGCCTTTACGCGCGGCTCCCACGGTCCATTGCGCTCCCAGATCTGGGTCGCGGCTTCGGACGTGTCATCGCCCGGCGCGGCGAACCATGTGGCGCGTTCCCAGCCGTTATAGGGCGCGAACTGCGCGCCCAGCTCTTTCAGCCGCCCGTGCAGGGGCGAGCATTTCTGGTCCGCGCCCGCCGGCCAGCGATGGTGCGGGAAATGCATGCCGTATTCGTGGCCATACACCTCGATCGCCTTGGCCAGCGTATAGGCGTCGTCGGCATGGGCGGTGAACCGGCGCGGGTCGCACGACCACATGTCCCATTCGGTGCCGCCCTCGGTCACCCATTCGGCCAGCACCTTGCCCGCGCCCCCACCCTGCGCGATCCCGAAGGTGAACACGCAAGCTTCGAAAGCGTTCGGAACGCCGGGCATGGGGCCGATCAGCGGGTTGCCGTCCGGGGTATAGGGGATGGGACCGTTGATCACCTTTTCCACCCCTACGCTGCCCAGCAGCGGCACGCGCGCCATCGCATCCTCGATATACCATTCCAGGCGCTCCAGGTCGTCGGGGTAAAGCTGGAAGCTGAAATCATCGGGGAACGGATCGTCGGGGGTGACCCAGTGTGCGCGGCAGTTGCGCTCATAGGGCCCCAGGTTGAAGCCCGCCTTTTCCTGCCGCAGGTAATAGCTGCTGTCCACATCGCGCAGCAGCGGCAGCTTGTGACCCGCCTCAGTGGCCCAGGCGGCGATTTCGGGGATCTGTTCGGTCAGCAGGTACTGGTGGCTCATCACCGCCATCGGCAGCCGCCGTCCGCCATAGGGGCGGAACCACTCCGCCACCTCGCGGGCGTAGTATCCGGCGGCGTTGACCACATATTCGCAGCGGATATCGCCCTTGTCGGTCTGCACCACCCATTCGCCGCCGTCGCGCCGCACGCCGGTTGCCGGGGTGAAACGCAGGATGCGCGCGCCGCCCATCCGCGCCCCGCGCGCCAGCGCCTGGGTCAGCTGCGCGGGGTCGATATCGCCATCGGCGGGATCATACAGCGCGCCTTCAAGGTCATGCAGTTCGACAAAGGGATAGCGCGCCCGAATCTCGGACGGCTCAAGCAGTTCCAGATCCATCCCCTGCGACCGGCCCATGCCCATGGCGCGGGCGAATTCCTGCATCCGCTGGCGTGAATGCGCCAGCCGGATCGACCCGGTGACATGATAGTTCATGGGGTAATCGACCTCGTCGCCCAGTCTGCGATAAAGCTCGGTCGAATAGCGCTGCATGTTCATGATCGACCACGAGGCGGAAAAGGTCGGGCAATTCCCCGCCGCATGCCATGTTGACCCTGCGGTCAGCTCGTTCTTTTCCAGCAGCACGCAATCGGCCCACCCGGCCTTTACCAGATGATAAAGCGCCGAAGCGCCCACCGCGCCGCCGCCGATGATGACCACCCGCGCCGAGGTCGGAAAGGCGCCGCTGTCCAGAGAATCGCTCATCTTCTTGTCCTTTCAGTAAACCGGGGGAGAGATCACCCAGACCGCCACCGCCGGTTCGTCATGGGGATTTTCCCAGCGCAGCGCCTCGCCACGCGTACGAAAGCTGTCGCCGGGCGCGATCTCGAACCTGTCATCGTTCAGCCAGACCACCAGCCGCCCCCGGACCAGATGCACGATTTCGGTGGTCGGGCGGGCATGACGGTCTGCGCGACGCGCACCGGGGGCAAAGGTGGACAGAATCACCTCGAACGTGTCGGTCAGGTCAGGGGACAGCAGCTCCTCGTGCAACCCGGTGCCGGGGTCCGAGATCATGCGCCGCGCGCCGCGCCGGACAATGCGCCCGGCCTCGTGTGCCGGAGCGTCGGCGGTGCCAAAGAACATCGACAACGGCACGGCGTAGAAGTCGGCAAAGGCGCGCAGTTCGGTGATTGATGGCGCCGAGATGTCGCGCTCCACCTGGCTGAGCCAGCCCACCGACCGGCCCATGTGCGCCGCAAGCGCCTGCAGGGTAAGCCCGCGCACACGCCGCAGCGCGCGCAGATCGGCGCCCAGCGAACGGTCTGCGGGATGTGACGACACGGGCAGCGACTCCGGCGAATGGGTTTAAGTCAGCCTATTCAGTGCCGTGAAATTTGCAACGTTTTTTTCACGGCCCATCCGCATCCGGCCCGTTCCTGCCCGCTCTGGTCCGCAGCTTGCGCAAGATCATTGACGCATGCAGCCCCCAGGGGCCACCATTGCCGGACAAGGGCCACGCCGCGCGGCGCAGGACGGCTCTGCGCACGAAAACCGGCCCGCCATTGCACTCGGGGGAGGTGACGATGCGCTGCTTCACGGTTCTGGGACCTTCGCAATCGGGCAAGACCACGCTGATTGACCGCCTGGCCGCGCTTGAGGGTGACACGCCCACGCAGGAAACACTGGCGCCGCTGACCCTGTCGCGGTTCGCTTTTCTGGGCGATGCCTGGTGCGCGATCGACCTGCCTGGCGGGGCGGAGTACGCGGCGATGGCCTCGGGCGCGCTCATGGCTTCGGACGCGGCTGTGATCTGCGTCCCGCCCGACCCCGAATCGGCCATGCTCTGCGCACCCTACCTGCGCGCGGTCGAAGACGCGGGCGTGCCTGCGATCCTGTTCATCAACCGCATGGACACCGCCACCACGCGGCTGCGCGACATCGTGGCGGCGCTGCAGGAGTATTCGAACCATTCGATCGTGCTACGCCAGATCCCCATGCGCGACGGTGACCGGGTGGTGGGCATGGTGGACCTGATCTCGGAACGCGCCTGGCATTTCCGGCCAGGGCAGGGATCGACCCTTGTGGAACTGCCACAAGGTCCGGTCGCCGAGCGGGAATCCGAAGCGCGCGAGGAGCTTCTGGAAACCATGTCCGAATTCGACGATTCGCTGCTGGAAGAGCTGGTCGAGGATCGGGTGCCCGCCACCGGGGCGCTGTTCGACATTGCCAGCCGCGAACTGGCGCGCAATCAGGTGATGCCGACCTTCATGGGCGCGGCCGAACACCGCAACGGCATGTTGCGCCTGATGAAGGCGCTCCGCCACGAAACCCCCGGCGCCAAGGCCGTCCGCGCCCGATGGGGCAATGACAGCGACCTTCTGGCCGTGACCCTGCATGCGCAGACCCGCAAGCACCTGGGCAAGGTGGTGGCCCTGCGCGCGCTGGCGCCGGGTGTGGTAGTGTCGGATCGGCTGGGCGGTGGCAATCTGGGCGGGCTGGTCACGCTGGGCGGCGGGGCAGTGCGCGCACTGGCCGAAGGCGAAATCGCGCTGGCGGTCAAGTCCGACCAGCTTGAACCCGCGCGCGCCGTCACGGTCGATTCGCACCTGCCGCGCCCGGGGTGGACCGCCCTGCCCCCGCCGACGCTGGCGCGCGTGCTGCTGCCGGCGTCCGAACGCGACGAAGTGCGGCTTTCGGGCGCGCTGGCGCGGCTGGCCGAAACCGACACCAAACTGGCGCTGGAGACCGAAGACGAAACCGGCCACCCGCTGATCCGCACCCTCGGGCCGCAACACCTGCGCCGGGTGCTTGCCGCGCTGACCGAAGACTTCGCCGTCACCGTCGAGGCCCGCGCGCCGCAAACCAGCTACCGCGAGGCGATCTCGCGCCCGGTCGAGATGCACCACCGCCACCGCAAACAGACCGGCGGCGCCGGACAATTCGCCGATGTGGTGCTGACCGTGGCACCCCGGGCACGCGGCGCGGGGTTCGAATTCAGCGACACGGTCAAGGGCGGCGCGGTCCCGCGCAACTACATCCCGTCGGTCGCGGCGGGTGCCGAAGACGCCATGCAGCGCGGTCCGCTGGGGTTTCCGGTGATCGACGTGGGCGTGACCCTGACCGACGGCAAGCACCACGCGGTCGACAGCTCCGACCACGCCTTTCGCACCGCCGGGCGCATGGGGGTCAAGACCGCGCTGGCACAGGCCGGGCCGATCCTTCTGCAGCCGATCTGCCGGGTGGACATTCATGTGCCTGGGGTGTTCTCGGGGGGGCTGGTCGCCGTGGTCAGCGCACTGAAGGGGCAGGTTCTGGGATTCGAACGCGACCCCGACAGCCGCGGCTGGGATGTGTTCCGCGCCAGCCTGCCCGAAAGCGCGCTGGATGCACTGTTACAGGCGCTCGCCGGATCGACGCAGGGCACCGCCTGGATCGAATCCCGCTTCGACCATTACGAAGAGCTTTATGGCCGCGAAGCGGACGAGATCGCCCGCGCCCGGCTGGAATCGACCGGTTGACGCTCCACGCGCGCCGCTTCTAGCGCCC
>SKKS01000438.1 GCA_007123625.1 Paracoccaceae bacterium | reverse complement strand
TGGCGCCCGCGCGGAGTCAGGGCAGGTATGGGCCTCCCCGGACGCGGCGCACGACCCCGCCGATTCGCACCCGCCGCGCGTGCGCATCCAGCGCCGCGCCCGCCGCGCCGGAGCCGAGGCATGATTGCACGCACCTTGAGGACCACGCTTTCTGGCGCGCGGCGTTCTTCTGAGACGTCCAGACTCACGACCGCAACGGCCGAACCGGCGTCGGTGCCTTGCGGGGTGGGGCGCGCGACGCGCGCGGCACCGCAAAAAGGGGGCACCGGGCGTTTCCGACCTGGGCTTCTCGGAGTGCTTGCACTTCTGTTCCTGATAACCGGGCTCGCACGGATCGGAACAGGCACGGCCTCGGCGCTTGATGCGGCATTGGCAACGGATCCGGCGGGCAATGGGCAGGTGACTGCTCCGGAAACTGCTACGTTTTCTGACGATCCGGAAACACCGATGGAGTTGTTCGAGACCCTTCGCGTGCGCGAGGCGCGCCTGATCGCGTCCGAAGCAGCCCTCGCGGCGCGGCAGGACGCCCTGCGCGCGGCCGAAAGCGAACTGGCGCGCCAGCTTGATGATCTTGCCGCCATGGAGCGACGGCTTGCGCAGACGCTGGCATTGGCCGACGAGGCCGCCGAGCGCGATATTGCGCGCCTGACCTCCGTATTCGAAAGCATGCGCGCCCGCGATGCAGCCGAATTGTTCGAGGAAATGGACGTCGAATTCGCGGCCGGTTTCATCGGGCGTCTACGTCCGGAAACCGCGGCCGAGATCATGGCCGGCCTGACCCCGCAGATCGCCTACGCCATCAGCGCCGTGCTTGCGGGCCGCAACGCCAACGTTCCGCGGAATTGAGGGCCACGGATGTGCGCCACCATCGCGCAGCAATACCGCGCGGCGCCCGTTCCGACCCGAATGCATCAGCGGTTTCTTAACCTGATGCGTGGACAATGGCTCGCATGACAGGCGCGCTGCGCACGTCAGGGACAGCACGGGCAGCCCCCGCACGAAAGGCATCGCAATGATCGGACTCATTGGTATCGTGGTCGTTATGGTGATGGTGTTCGGCGGGTATCTGGCCGCCGGCGGGTCGATGGAGATCATACTCAAGGCCCTTCCATTCGAAATGGTGATGATCGGTGGTGCCGCTGTCGGTGGGTTCCTTCTGGGCAACGACATGTCGACGATCAAGCGTACCGGGCGTGATATTATCAGCGTTTTCAAGGGGCCGCGCTGGAAACCTTCGGATTATCGCGATCTGCTTTGCCTGCTGTTCGAACTGATCTGGATCGCGCGCCAGAACCCCATTGCCGTGGAGCAGCATATCGAAGACCCCGAGAACTCCAGCGTGTTCGGCAAGTTTCCGCGTGTCCTGGCCGATCACGAGGCGGTGGAGCTTATCTGCGACACGATGCGCTCGGCCTCGATGAACTACGACGACCCGATGCAGGTCGAGGAGGTTATCGACAAGCGCCTCGGTGCCAACCTCCAACATGCGCTGCATACCAGCCATGCGGTCAGGATCGTGGCGGATGCGCTGCCCGCAATCGGTATTGTCGCGGCGGTGCTGGGGATCATCAAGACCATGGGCTCCATCGATCAGCCGCCTGAGGTTCTGGGTGGTATGATCGGCGGCGCCCTGACCGGGACTTTCCTCGGCGTGTTCCTTTCCTATTGCTTTGTGGGCCCCATTGCCGAGCGCATGAAAGCCATCGTCGAAGAGGACTCGCATTTCCTGACCCTCATCCGCGAGGTTCTGATCGCGAACCTGCACGCGCATCCCGCCAATATCTGTATCGAGGTCGGACGGCAGAACACCCCGCACCACCATCGCCCCAGCTTCAGCGCCCTGGAAGAAGCCATGCGCGATGTGAAAAAGGCAGCCTGAGCAATGGGCTGCGGGCACAGCGTTTGGGACATGCGCTTTCGCAAGCGCGCGGCGACGAGGATGCAGCGTTGGTGTGCCCGGGCGCCGCTGCACCGGCACAACCCGTGCAAGGGGGTGCCGTCTGTAAAGAGTGTTCTGGCCGCACGAACTGTGCCGATGCTCCTTTGGCGCGTACTCTGTGCGCCCGGGTCCTGGTCTTGCCCCGAGCGTAGTGTCATTGCGCGGAGTACGAACCTGTTGGCACAGGTGCGAGCGGCTGTGAGGGTGTTGCTTGTGGCTGCAGTGACCTTGCTTGCGTTGCTTGGCAGGGGTGCCCCGGCGTCGGCGCAACAAGTAACAGTTCGCGGGGGGGAGCACGCGAATTTCACGCGCCTGGTTCTCAACTTGCCCGAAGGTACTGCATGGGATCTGCGCACACTGGAGGCCGAAGCGGTGCTCATATGGTCGAAGCCGGGCGTTGAGCTTGACCTGAGCGCCACTTTTGCCCGGATCCCGCGCACCCGGCTGCGCGATGTCACGCGCACCGATGGGGGCGCGCTCCGGCTGGATCTGGCCTGCGCCTGTCCCCTTCGTGCATTCGAGGACTTGCCCGGTCTTCTGGTCATCGACATTCTGGATCCGACAATCGAAGGCAGCGACCGCGCGACTGCGCCTACGGGGGCTTCGGATGCTGCAAGGACAGCAGGGCGCGTTCTTGCCGATACCCTGCGCAGACGCGCCGCGCACGATGATCCCGACTTGACGGCCGGGTCCGAGCTTGAAGCCCGGTTGAGCCGCGACCTCGCGGCAGCGCTTGAAGCTGCGTTCGGCGAAACTGTGATCGCGGACCGCGGGAACGGCACTGTGCCTCTGGACAAGGCGCACGAGGATGCCTTGGCAAATGGCACTTTCGCGTCCCGGAATATGGAGCTTCCCCCACCGACGCAAACGCAGACTGCAACGGCTGACACGGTGCCCGTCCTTGCGGATGAAATGCGGTCCCAGATCCGGGTCGGCCCCCCGGAGGGCGAAAGCGCAGATCTTGCTGCGCATTGCCTTGAGCCGGAGACGCTGGCGCTGGAAAGCTGGGGGGACGGACGCTCCTTCGACGCACAACTCGCGCAGGCGCGCGCGCGGCTGCTGGGGGAATTCGACCGCCCCGATCCTCAATCGGTTTCCGCGCTGGCAGGTCTGTACCTGCACTTCGGCTTCGGGGCCGAGGTCCGCGCGCTGATGCGCGCCTTTCCGGTTGCTGTGCCGGATGCCGACCTGCTGCGCACGCTCAGCTTCATCGTGGATGAAGCCGTGCCACCGCATCCGGGGCGTCTTGAACGGCAGGCGGATTGCCCGACGTCCGCCGCGCTTTGGGCGATGCTGGCGGTGCCTGTGGAGGCTGAACTGACTGGTCTGGATGTCGCGGCCCTGCGCCGCGCTTTCTCCGCCCTGCCAGGCCACCAGCGTCGGGCACTTGGGCCCGCGGTGGTGGCGCGGTTGCTGGCACGCGGGGAAACGGATGCCGCCCGGGTCGTGGCCGAATCCGCCCTCCGGGCCTCGGGTGGGAAAGAAGCAGCGGCCGCGCTGGATCTTGCCCTGGCACGGGTCGCGTTGGTCGAGAGCGAGGGCGATACACGCCGTCCACCACCGCGCCTTCCGTCGCCGTCCCAGAGCCCCGAGGCTTTGGTCCTGTTGCTCGAAAGCATGGCGATCCGCAGGGAAGTCCCTGACCGGTACCTGGCGGAGACCGCCGGTGTGCTTGCCGTCGAACACCGGGGCACGCCCCTGGGGTACGACCTGATTCGCGCCCAAGCAGTCGCCCTGGCGGCCGCGGGGGCACATGGCGAGGCTTTTGCGACCGCGGCGAAACTTGCGCCGGACGCTCCCGAGGCATTCTCACGTCTGCGCACCGAACTTTTCGCCGCGCTTGCAAAGGACGCCACGGATATGGAACTGGTGGCCACGATGTTCACGGAGCGTCCGTGGACAGGTCCGGTCCTTTCCGGGGAAACCTGGCTTGCGCTGGGGCAGCGCATGTCGGAGCTTGGGTTTCCCGCGCATGCGCGACTCATGCTGCAGGGGGACGCGCCTGAGCTGCGCAGCGTGACGGCGACACTGGCGCTTATTGAGAGCGATATACGCGAGGGCAAGACACGCGAAGCAGCCCGCGCGCTGGCCACTGTTCCGCAAGATAACCCGGAGACTGCGGCGCAAGTCGGGGCTTTGAATGCCCGCATTGCCGCTCTCGGCATCGAGGCTGCAGCGCGTTCCGGAGTCGTCGATGCGCTGTCACCTGCGCCAAGAAATTCGTTTGAGGCGACTGAGACAGGAGCTTCACTTCCGTCGGCGACGATTGCCCCAGGGGCGATTGGCGGAGCGACGATGTCTGCGGGCCTTGCGATACCTGAAGTGACACCGGCGTCAGATCCCGGTGACGAGGTGACGGAGGTTGTGGTGCCGTCCGTGACGGCACTGGGGCCCAGATTGGAACCAAGCACAACGCCCGTCCCGACGCGACTTCCGACGCCTGCGCCAACGTCTGCGAGCGAGGCGTCCACACGCCTGCCGTCCGATGCTCCGGCGGCCACTCCTAAAGGGACAGAAAGTGTTGGCCTGTTGTCTCAAAGCCGCGCAGCGCTCGTTGAAAGCACTGCGTTGCGGGCCAGCATCGAGTCGATGTTGCAAGCTGCGTCTGGCCCATGAGCATGTCGGCTTCCTTTCGGCAGGATGCGCAATTGTTGCAGCACATTTCATGCCGAAGACGCTTTGCCAACCGCTCAGTGATGCGTGCTGATGAGGGTTGGCGTTGATAGGCGATGACCGGACACCCCTTGGCTCGTTGGTTGGTTTCAGCGCGACCGGCGGTGCCGCGTATCGGTATGGCACTACTCAGAAAACCCGAACGACCGGCACAATGGAATGTTGCGCGCGTTGGGATCGACACGGCCTGCGGCCTGCGTTCTCGGGCGAAGGTAGCACTGGCATAGGGTGTGGGTCCAGGAAACCACCGGCGCGATTGGAGTCGACCGCATGGATTGGAGGGGCAAGCTGCCTCCGTCCCGCGCGATGCGCCATGCGACCGCCCCTTGATAT
>SKKS01000179.1 GCA_007123625.1 Paracoccaceae bacterium | reverse complement strand
GGGCGTGCATGCACGCAAGGTGCCGCTGGGTCCGAATGTAGATCTGCGCATCATCGCACGCGGCACTCCGGGGTTTTCAGGCGCCGATCTGGCGAATCTGGTGAACGAGGCCGCGCTCATGGCCGCGCGATTCAACCGACGTTTCGTGACGATGGAAGACTTCGAGAACGCCAAGGACAAGGTGATGATGGGCGCGGAACGCCGCTCCATGGTCATGTCCGAGGACGAAAAGAAGCTGACCGCTTATCACGAGGCCGGGCACGCTGTGGTGGGGCTGAATGTGCCGCAGCACGACCCGATCCACAAGGCCACGATCATCCCGCGTGGGCGCGCGCTGGGCTTGGTGCTGTCTCTGCCCGAGCGCGACCAGCTGAGCGTGACCTACACCAAGTACAAGTCCAAGATCGCCATGGCGATGGGTGGGCGCGTGGCCGAGGAGCTGGTTTTCGGCAAGGAGAACGTGACCTCGGGCGCCGCAAGCGACATCCAGCAGGTCACCAAGATCGCCCGCGCAATGGTCACGCAGTTCGGCTTCGACCCCGAACTGGGTAATGTCGATTACGCCAACGAACAGCAGTCCTATCTGGGCAGCTATGGTGGCGGCTCGAACCACTCGGGCATGACCCAGAAGATGATCGATGACAAGGTACGCGAGATCGTCAACGAAGGCTATGAAGCCGCCAAGCAGATCCTGACTGAAAAGCGCGATGATCTGGAGCGGCTGGCGCAGGGGCTTCTCGAGTATGAGACCCTGACCGGCCCCGAGATCGGCCGCGTGATGCGGGGCGAGCCGATCGGTCGCGACGACGACCGCGACGAACCTTCGGGGGGCACGCCGTCGGTGGCGGCGATCCCCAAGACCCGCCCGCGCAAGCGCGACGATGACAGTGGCATGGAGCCGGAGCCGCAGACCTGAGCGTCGGCGAACCCCTCGCAGAAAGAAACACCCCCCCGGACCGAATGGCCCGGGGGTTTTCATTTGGTATGGGGATATACTTTGCCGGGACAGCAGGCGAGGGTATATGCAAGGCGCATGCCGCGAAGCGCGCGACTCAGAGCGGAGCAGCTAACGCCAGGCGGCGCAAAGTCGGCTTTCGGATACGGCGGCCGCGCGCCACCCATTGAACACCAAGCAGAGAGCACCGCCAGCCGCTCACGCTACCAAATGGCTTTGACCACGCTGCAGGCGCGGTCGTCAGCGGTTGGTGCCGTCCACGAAGCGCCCGGCTTCCTCGGCGGCCCGGCGCAGGGCGCGGGACTTGTTGACCGTTTCCTGAAACTCGGCCTCGGGATCGCTGTCATAGACCACGCCGCCCCCGGCCTGGATATAGAGCACCTGATCCTTGACAACCGCGGTGCGCAGGCAGATGCACATATCCATTTCGCCATTGGCGGCGAAGTATCCCGCGCCCCCGCCGTAGACCCCGCGCTTTTCGGGCTCCAATTCGTCGATGATCTCCATCGCCCGGACCTTGGGCGCGCCCGAAACCGTGCCCGCAGGCAATCCCGCCAGCAGCGCCGACAGCGCATCATGCTCCGGCGCGATCTCCCCCACCACGTTCGAGACGATGTGCATCACATGGCTGTAGCGCTCGATGATGAACTCCTCGGTCGGGCGCACGGTGCCGATCTTCGCCACACGGCCCACATCGTTGCGCCCCAGATCCAGCAGCATCAGGTGTTCGGCCAGTTCCTTCTGGTCTGACAGAAGATCGGCCTCGAGCGCGCGATCCTCTTCGGCGGTGGCGCCGCGGGGGCGTGTGCCGGCGATGGGCCGGATCGTCACCTCACCGTCGCGTAGACGCACAAGGATTTCGGGACTCGCCCCGATGATCTGGAACCCTGCCCCCGGCGCGCCGAAATCGAAATAGAACATGAACGGCGACGGGTTGGTGCGCCGCAGCGACCGATACAGCGCAAACGGCGGCAGCGTGAACTCCTGCGCCCAGCGTTGCGACGGCACCACCTGAAAGATGTCACCGGCGCGGATGTAGTCCTTCGCCTTGTCTACCGCCGCCAGATAGTCGGGCTTGGCGAAGTTCGAGCGCGCTTCGCCCACCGGTGCGGCTTCGCCGAAATCACGCGCGGCGCCCGCCACGGCGCGGTCCAGATCGCGCACCGCGTCCATCACCCGCTCGGCGGCCTGTGCGTAGGCCGCGCGCGCTGACTGCCCCTCCGACGCCCAGGCAGGCGCGACCACGGTGACCTCGCCCTTGACGCCGTCCAGCACGGCCACCACCGACGGCCGCAGCATGCGCGCATCCGGCACGCCGATGGGATCGGGATTGACGTTGGGCAGGTGTTCGACCTGTCGGATCATGTCATACCCCAGATACCCGAACAGCCCCGCCGCCGCCGCAGGCAGGTCGGGCGGCATGGCGATCCGGCTTTCGGCCAGCAGCGCGCGCAGGCTGTCAAGCGGCGGCAGCGGCTCAGAGTCAAAGGCGTCCGGATCGAAGCGCGCCGCGCGGTTCAACCGCGCCTGCGGCCCGTGGCATTCCCAGATCAGGTCCGGCTTCAACCCGATGATCGAATAGCGCCCGCGCACCTCGCCCCCGGTGACGGATTCAAGGATGAAGCTGTCTCGGCCCGCACCCGCTAGCTTGAGATACAGCGACACCGGTGTGTCCAGATCGGCGGCCAGCCGTACATAGACAAGCTGGTTCTCGCCCTGCGCCCAAGCGGCTTCGAAGGCAGCGAAATCTGGGGTAAGCCTTGCCATCTGCGGATCCGGAAATTGCGGGAGGGGCGTTCAGAACTGTTGATGTACCGCGTCGATCACAGCCTGATTAAGGCGGATCTGCGTATCCTGCTGCAACGCGGAGACGAAATAGGCGAAAATATCCTGCGCCAGCCCCTGCTCCAGCTGCTGGCTGATCACATTGCCGAGTCGCGCCACATCGGGGTCGGCACGGTCCGGGCCCGTCACGGCATCAAGGCGCAGCAGATGCACCTGCGCGCCCTGCGGCAACACCGCCATCGCGCCGGGTTCCAGATCGAACGCCATGCCCACCAGATCGCGTGGCAGATCGGGCAGGAAATCGGTCCGGACCAGCCCGCTGAACCGCGCGGGCACGAAGCCCAGATCGTCGAAGCTTTCGCCGTCTGCAAGGCGCGCTTGCAGCGCTTCGGCCTGTTGCTCCAGGCGTGTCGCGATGTCGGCTTCTTCCCAGGCGCGCTGAACATCGGCGCGCACATCGGCCAGCGGCTGCGGCTGTGCCGGCAGGTCCTCGATCAGTTCCAGCGCGAACAATCCGCCGTTGTCCAGCAGCATGATCTCGGGGAAATCACCCACCTGCGCGGCGCGCGCGGCCTCGCGGAATTCGGCATAGGCAGCGACGCCCTCCGTATCGCCATCGCGCCAGTCGATCACGCCGCCGTCCATTTCGGTCTCGGCCACCAGATCGGCGACGCTGGCGCCGCCGGCCAAAAGGTCCTCGAAGTCATCAAGCTGTTGCGAAAGGATGCGCGCGGCCATGTCGGCGCCCAGTTCATCGCGCAATTGGTTGCGGGCCTCGGCAAAGGGGGTTTCCTGCGCGGGCAGGATCGCATTGACGCGAAACAGCGCCGGGCCAAGCGAGGTGCTGTGCGGCCCGGTCACACCCGGCCCGTCCAGCGCGAACACCGACGCGCCCGCAGCGCCCAGATCGGTCACGCTCACATCGCCCATGTCGGTGTCTTCCAGCTCCAGCCCGCGCTCGGCGGCAAGGGTCTCGAAATCCGCTTCGCCCGCATCGATCCGCGCCATGGCCTCGGCCGCCGTGGCGTCGTCGCGGTAGACAATGCGCTCGACCAGACGGCGTTCGGCACGGCGGAACTCGGACGCGCGGCGGTCGTACTCGGCGCGCAGGGTATCTTCGTCGATTTCGAGCGTATCAAGCAGCATCGTGGGCGTGATCAGCGCATACTGCAGCCGCTTGCCCGCAGGCAGGGTGAACTGGTCGATGTTTTCCTCGTGGAACTGCGCCAGATCGGCCTCGGACGGCCTCGGCACCAGCGTTTCCAGATCAAAGCGGGCCAATGTCAGCACGGTGAAGTCGCGCATCTCGCCTGCGAATTCAAGGATCAGGTCGCGCTGGGTCTGCGACGCACTCGCCCCCGAAACAACGGCGGCCTGCAGGATGCCGCGCGCGGCGTCGGCGCGGATCTGCTCCTCGAACTCGGATTCCGACAGGCCCAGGTTCTGCAGTGAAAAGCGATAGGATTCGCGGTCGAACCGCCCGTCGATCCCCTGAAACGCGCTGATGCCCAGGATTTCCTGCTGCACGATCCCGTCACCGACCGACACGCCCAGATTTGCGGCCTCGTTGTCCAGCGTCGCCCGCATCACCAGTTGCTGCAGCACGCCCTGATCGACACCGAAAAGCTGCGCCTGCTGGAAGGGCACGGGCTGGCCCATCTGCTGGGTCAGTGCGCGCAGCTCTTCCTGCAGGGCGCGGGCGTATTCATTCGTCGAAATGTCGCGGTCGCCGACCTTGCCGATGCTGCGGGCCGACGTTCCGAAACCTTCGACCCCGAACCCCGCCATCGCGACAATCAGCAGCAGAAGGATGAAGCCGCCACCGATCTTGGTGCCCGTGCTGGTCTTTTTCGCCATGTCGCGCCTCTTTCCGGTAAGCCGGTGGGTGTGTGCGCCCCCGTGTGTAAGGAAACCCACCCCCGGGGGCAAGCGCTCTTGCCGGGCCTGACAGGTGCGTGACGGCGGCGGCGAGAAACCGGCATGTCGCGGGGCGGCAGCACTTCCGCCCCGCCACCGGTTTCCGGTGCGTCAGACCCGCTCGATCGCCAGCGCGATGCCCTGACCGCCGCCGATGCACATCGTCACCAGTGCGCGCCGCCCGCCGGTGCGCTCCAGCTCATACAGTGCCTTGATGGTGATGATCGCTCCTGTGGCACCCACGGGATGCCCCAGTGCGATGGCACCGCCGTTGGGATTCACCCGCGCCGGGTCAAACCCCAGCGCG
>SKKS01000412.1 GCA_007123625.1 Paracoccaceae bacterium | reverse complement strand
GACCCCCAGCGCATTGACGCCACCCAGTCCCATGCCCACAAACACCGCGTCGAATTCCGCGCGCAGGCTGTCCAGCGTCACATCACGCCCCAGCGCCATGCCCTGTCGCAAGGTGATGCCGCCGATCTGCAGGATCCAGTCCACTTCGGCCTGGGCGAAACCGTGCGCCGTCTTGTAGGCCGCAATCCCGTATTCGTTCAGGCCCCCGGGCTTTTCGCGCGCTTCGAAGATCACCACGTCATGCCCCTGTCGCGCCAGCCCGTGCGCACATGCAAGCCCGGCCGGCCCGGCGCCGACAACCGCCACCCGCTTGCCGGTCGGCGCAGCCCGTTCATAGGGGTGAATGCCTAGCGCCATCAGGCGCTCGGTGGCGTAGCGCTGCAAGCGCCCGATTTCCACCGGCTGGCCCTCGGCTGCCTCGCGCACACACGCCCCTTCGCACAGCGTTTCGGTCGGACAAACCCGCGCGCACATGCCGCCCAGGATGTTCTGGTCAAAGATCGTCTTCGCCGCCGCCTCGGGCTGGCCCGCCTGAATCTGACGAATGAACAAGGGAATGTCGATCTCGGTCGGACAGGCGGTGATGCACGGCGCATCATGACAGAAATAGCACCGGTCCGCCGCGACCATCGCTTCATGGGCGTCGAAATCCGGGTAAAGGTCGTCGAAATTGCGCGCATAGGCTTCTGCGCTCAGCCGCCCGGCGACAATTCCGGGCGCGGTCATGCTGGTCACTGGCTCTCTCCCTGTCAGGACTGGCTCGCTTTTGCGGTATCCTGCCACAGGTCCAAATTTTATCAAACGATAAAATTTCAGCAAACCTTGCTTCATCTTGCCCAAAACACTCCCCGGGGGAGGACGCGCCAGCGGCGCGGCCCGGGGGCGGGACGCCGCCCTCGCGCACCGGGCTTGCCCGGTGCCCATCAAAAACAACGGGCCGCGCGCCCGCGCGGCCCTCCGCTTGAAAAAACCTGCGCGGGGGTGGTCAGCGCGCCGCCAGTGCGTCCTCCAGCAGACCGCGCAGAAGATCGCCCGGCACCGTGTCGCAGACAAAGGCGGCGCCGATGTCGCGCGCAAGGACGAACCGCAGCCGTCCGTCGATCACCTTCTTGTCCTGCGCCATCAAGGCCACCAGAGCCTCGGCCCCCGGAAGGTCGCCGGGAATGTCCGCCAGATCGGCCTTCATACCCATCCCGCGCAGGTGTGCCCGCACGCGCGACGGGGTCTCCTGTGTGCAAAGCCCCATGCGCGCCGACAGATCGAAGGCCAGTGCGCAGCCGATGGCCACACCTTCGCCATGCAGCAGCCGCGCGCCGGAGTATCCGGTCGCGGCCTCGAGTGCGTGACAGAACGTGTGGCCAAGGTTCAGCAGCGCCCGCTCGCCGGTCTCGAACTCGTCGCGCGCGACGATCCCGGCCTTCATTTCGACCGACCGGCGCACCGCGTGCTGGCGCGCGGCTGCGTCGCCCGCGGCAAGGGCAGGGCCGTTGCGCTCCAGCCATTCGAAGAACCCGGCATCCCCCAGCAGCCCGTATTTCACCACCTCGCCATAACCCGCCAGAAAATCGCGGGCGGGCAGCGTGTCCAGCAGCCCGGTATCGGCAAGCACCAGCGTCGGCTGGTGGAACGCGCCGACAAGGTTCTTGCCCTGCGCCGTGTTGATGCCGGTCTTGCCGCCCACGGAACTGTCCACCTGCGCCAGCAGGCTGGTGGGCAGTTGAACGAAGCGCACGCCCCGGCGCAGCACGGCGGCCGCAAAGCCCGCCAGATCGCCGATCACGCCGCCGCCAAGGCCCAGCACCAGATCGCGCCGCTCGACCTGTGCCTCCAGCAGCCATTCCACTGTGCGCGAGAACTGCGCCCATCCCTTCGTCGCCTCGCCGGGCGGCAGGGCAAGCGCCTTCATTTCGACCCCCGCCCGCGCCAGCGCCGCGCGCAGGGCCTCCAGATGCAGCCCGGCGACGGTTTCGTCGCAGATCACTGCCACGCGCGGGCGTGCCAGCAGCGGCGCCAGGTGTGTGGCAGCATCGGCCAACAACCCGGGGCCGATCAGTACGTCATAGCTGCGCGCGCCAAGTGCCACCGGCACCCGGTCGAAAATCTCTCCGCTCATTCCCCGGCCCTCTCCAGCACATCCGCCCGTTGCCCAAGCGTTTCCAGAACCTTGCCTGCCATTTCCGCCAGTGAATAGCCCGCAGCGGAATCGACCACCAGATCGGCGTGCGCGTAATGCGGGGTGCGCGCTTCCAGCAGCGCGGCCAGCGTGGCGCGCGGGTTTTCGGTGCGCAGCAGCGGGCGCGTGGTCTTGCCCTTCACGCGCGACCACAACAGGTCCAGATCCGCCCGCAGCCAGACCGAAACCCCGTGCGCCGAAATCAGCGCGCGCGTGGCCTCCGCCAGGAACGCGCCGCCCCCGATCGACAGAATGCACGGGCCTTCGCGCATCAGCCGCGTGATCACCTCGGCCTCGCGCAGCCGAAAGAATTCCTCGCCGTCGCGGGCAAAAATCTCGGCGATGGTCATGTTGGCGGCGCGCTGGATTTCCTCGTCGGAATCGCGGAACGGCACGTCCAGGCGGCGCGCCAGCTCGCGGCCCACGGCGGTCTTTCCCGCGCCCATCATGCCCACCATCACGACCGTCTTGCGCAGTTTCATGACCATGCGCACCCATGCGCCCGTCGGTCGCAACTGCGCACCCCTTGCCCGGGACCGATGTCACTGGCGTGCCCGGCCAAGGCCACATTAACTCTGAATTTCATGCTCACACCACCGACGCGGCATCCGAACCAATCCTGGAACAAGAAATCTTCACTTTGCATTCTCCGTCAATGACGCGATATTGCGTCAAGTTCCATAGCGAATGCATCCGCGCCCCAAGAAGCCCCGCAATCGCCCAGGGGACGCAAGGGTGCGAAAAACAGGCACGTTCCGAAGGGAAGGACAGGCGTCATGCGCCATATCGTCAAACTGGTTCTCATTCTGGGCATCCTGGGGGGGATCGGACTGGTGGCCTATGCCTATGTCGGCGATCTGTCGCCCGAGCGCACGCAGGTCACACGGCCGGTGGTGCTGGATGACGGCTGAGCGACGCGCGTGGGCGCCCCGACGGTGCGGGTGCGTTCTGGCAGGGGCGATTTTGGCCGCTGGCGGGCCCGGCCCGCTTCTTGCGCAGTCGGCCGACCTGAACGATGACCCGCTGTCGGCCATTGACTGGCTGTCGGACAACATGGGCAGAAGCGCGCCGTTCGACGGGATCGCGGCGGGGCCGGAGGCGCGCACCGGCGGGCTGATCGACGAGGAGATCGAGGTCCGGCCCCTGGGCGAGATCGAATCCGAGGTGGTGGGCCTGTTCCCGGCTGAACAGGTGGGCCTACCGCGTGATTTCTGGGGGCATACCCCAGCCGACGAACTGGCTGCGCAGCTGCGCGCGCTGCGCGTCGATACACTTCCCGCGGCGCAGACGATGATCTACCGGCTGCTGCTGGCCGAATTCGATCCGGCGCCTGCAGGGCCGACAGGGACCGAAGGCGACCTGATGCTGGCGCGGATCGACACGCTCAAGGGCTTCGGCGCTTTGGAGCAGGCGTTGCAGCTGATCGAATCCGGCACGCGCCTGTCGCCCGAGCTCTGGCAACGGTGGTTCGACATCGCGCTGTTGCTGGGCGAAGAAGACCGCGCCTGTGCCGCCTTGAACGGACAGCCGGATCTGAGCCCCGCCTATGCCGCGCGCGTCTTCTGTCTGGCGCGTGGCGGGGACTGGTCCGCGGCGGCGCTGACGCTCCAGACCGCCGAATCACTGGGCGGCATGAGCGACACCGACGCGGTTCTGCTGCGCCGTTTCCTTGACCCCGAGGATGCTGACATTCCGGCGTCGCGTTTCACTCCGCCGATCGAATCGCCCCTGCACTGGCGCATCCTCGAAGCCATCGGCGAGCCGGTCTACACCCACGCGCTGCCGGTCGCCTATGCCCAGGCCGATCTGCGCGGCACCGCCGGCTGGCGCGCACAGATCGAGGCCGCCGAGCGGCTGACGCGTTCGGGCGCGCTTGAGCCGAACCGCCTTCTGGGGCTTTACACCGAGGCCCGCGCCGCCGCCTCCGGGGGAATATGGGACCGGGTGCGGGCGGTGACGGTGTTTGAGCGCGCGCTGGAAACCGGCACACCCGAAGCCATCGGCCCCGCGTTGCTGGACCTGTGGCATCAGGCGCAGGCGGCAGAGCTGGAAACCGCGTTCGCGGCCCTGTTCACCGAGCGCCTGGAAGGCGTCGCGCTGACCGGCCCGGCGCGGATGAGAGCCTTTGAAATGGCGCTGCTGGCGCCCGAGGTCGGCGCGGCGATCCTTGCCGGCCCGCCAAGCGATCTGCCGACCGGGCCGCGTGCGGCGTTCCTTGCCGGTCTTGCCCAAGGGCGCGCCGATCCGGAACTGGCTGCCCGGCAGCAGAACCGTCAACTGGCGTTGGCCATTGCCGTCGGCATGGCCGACGACGCCGAGGTGCCCGCCTCGATGGCCGCAGCCATCGCCGAGGGCGCGACCGGTCAGGCTACACTGGGTGCGCTGGAGCGGCTGGCCGAAGGGGCGGCGGGCGATCTGCGCGCGGCGGCCGATGCGCTGGCCACGCTGCGTGCGCTGGGGCTGGAGGCGACTGCCCGGCGCGCGGCGCTGGAACTGATGATCCTCACGCGGGCGGGCTGAGCCATGCCGGACCCGAAGCCAGCCCCAGTGCCGGAACCGAATCCCGCCCATTCTGACATGCGCCTGATCGCGCGCTTTCTGGAAGCCACCGCCGCCGAGGCAGGGGCCGCGCGCAACACCCTGCTGGCCTATGGCCGCGATCTGCGGGATTTCGCCGAGTGGTGCGCGCGACGGGGCGGCAGCGCTTTCGGGGCCGACCGTGTGGTGATCGAGGGGTATCTGGGCGCGTGCGACGCGCAAGGGCTTGCGCGCGCGACGCGGGCCCGGCGGCTG
>SKKS01000065.1 GCA_007123625.1 Paracoccaceae bacterium | reverse complement strand
TCCAGCCGCAGCGCGTCGGGGGCAAGCGCGCGCGGGCCCTGGCCTGCGGGGGCGCGGTGGTGGCGCCACAGATGGCCCAGCGCCGCGCTGTGCCGCATAGGGTCCGCCCCGGGAAACGAGGCGCAGCCCATCAGCACCCCTGCCCCGCCCGCCAGCGCCAGCGCCGCGATTTGCCCCAGCAACAGCCGGGTCAGGTCGGGCTCGGCGCGCAGGTCCGGGGCCACGCAGAATCGCCCCAGCTCGATGACCGGCGCGGATTGCGCGGCGGCGAAGCCGCGCAAATCATACTGCTGCGCGGTGTAGCCCTGCGCCATGTCATCCGCAGTGATGTGGACAAACGCCCGGCACGCGGCCACGGCGCGCCCGTCACGGGCATCCAGCACCAGCAGATGCTGTGCGCGCCGGTCGAAGCGATCTTCGTCCGCGGCGCCGGCCCGGAACACCTGTGCACGCAAAGCCAGTGCGGCGCGGACTTGCGCCGGGCCGGACGCGGTCACAGCCCGGAACCGGGGCGCGCGTTCCGGTTCCATTGGCATTGGCAGGCCGAAATCGCGCATAAATATCTCCTGCGACGTGGGTCCGGAAGCGGGATGGAACCCCTGGTCCGGGCGGGTGTTGCTCCTAGATACTATCTGCGGATGACGACTTTGCGAAGAGTAGGCCCCATAAATGAGCTATCCGATACAGAAATCCGATGCGGAATGGCGCGAGCAGCTGTCGCCGCTGGCCTACAAGGTCACGCGGCACGAAGGCACCGAACCCGCCTTCAGCCACGATGACTTCCCCAAGATGCCGGGGCGGTTTCATTGCGTGGGTTGCGGGCAGTCCCTGTTCGATCAAGCGCATAAGTTCGACAGCGGCACCGGCTGGCCCTCGTTCTGGGCGCCGCTGGATGACGAGGTCGTGGCCACGCGCGAGGATCGCAAGTTCTTCATGCGCCGGACCGAAGTGCATTGCAGCAACTGCGGCGCGCATCTGGGCCATGTGTTTCCCGATGGCCCGGCGCCGACGGGGCTGCGCTATTGCATGAACGGGGTCGCGCTGGACTTCGTGCCCGAAGACCACTGAGCACAGCGGCACCCCGTCGTAGGGAGCGCGCCCTAGCGCAGCAGGTGCACCGCACAGTGCGCTTTGCGCACGACACGCGCCGTGGTCGATCCATATTCGCCCTTGTGCGTCCGGTGCGACGCCATGACGATGCAATCGCACCCTAGTTCCGTCGCCTGCGCGACGATCTCGCGCCCGGGGTCGCCCTCGGTCACGCGGACCTCGGCCCCCAGAAGTGCCCCGGCGTGACGCTCAAGGTCATGCTCGACAGTGGTGCGCGCCGCGTCGCGAGCGCTTTCAGGCATGTGCGCGGCGGCGAAGTGCGGCACCGGGTCCAGAACATGCAGCAGCGTGATCTGTGCGCCCGGTGCGGCCAACGCCCGTGCCGCCGCGATCTCGGCCTTGGCCGGGTGGCCGGGGTCATAGGCCAGCGGCACCAGAATGTTGCGATAGATTCCCATTTCGGTTTCTCCTCCTTGTCGGGGACAGGGGGTCACCCCCCTTGGGTTTGCAGCGCCTCGGTCCGGCGCAGCACGTGAACCGCGCAGGCGGCATCACGCACCACACGGGTTGCGGTCGAGCCAAGTATCATGTCCTGCATTTCGGGCCGGTGTGACGAAATGACGATGCAATCGACCCCGTTTTCAGACGCCCAGTTCAGGATCGCGCGCCCCGGGCTGGCGCCCTCGGTGACGACGACGTGGCCCTGCGCATCCTCGGTCAGGCGTGCAGCAAGATCGGCTTCGATCGCAGAACGCAACTCCTCGCGCCAGCCTGTTGGAAGGTAGTCGATGGCAAAGGCCGGAGCCTCGTCCATCACGTGCAGAAGTGTCAGGCGCGCACCGGGCGCGGCCAGCCTGCGCGCGATCTTAAGCGCGGGACCGGCAGGGTGGTCGGCTTCGTAGGCAACAGGAACCAGAATGTGGCGATACATGGTGGCAGCCTCCCTCGGGGTCAGAGGATCATCACACCGGTCGATGACCGGCGCCTTGATCCATGTCAGAACACATTGGGTCCGACGGGTGTCTTGGTCAACCGCGCGGCCCTTCGCCCGGTTCCTCTGTGCCCGGGCGCCGCCCGGTGGGCAGCCACCGCTGCCCCAGCCGTGCGCAGACCACCGCCAGCACGATCCGCAACAGATGGTGCAGCGTGACGAACACCGCCCCGATCTGCAACGAGACCGCCACCAGCGACATCTCCGAAATCCCGCCCGGCGCAAAGGCCAGGATCACCGCAGGCACGCTTTCGCCCACCGGCCCGGCCAGCGTCAGCCCGATCGCCACCGCCAGCGCCATCGCAACGGCAACGTAAAGCGCGGCCAGCCGCAACGCGAGCCACAGGCGCCTGCGCTCCATCCCCGCGAACCGAGTGCCGAGCGAGGTGCCGATGACCCATTGCGTCACCAGAATCGCCCATTGCGGCGGGGCGGCGTGGATCAGACCGAAGGCATGGGCCGCGCCGCTGACCGCCAGCGGGCCGATCAGCACCGGCGCGGGCATGCCCAGGCGCACCGCGCCCCACCACCCCAGCGCGCCCATCACCAGCAACGCCAGCGCCTCGCCGGGATCCAGCCCGTTCTCCTGGCCCGGCAGGACCAGGCCGGAGCCACTGCCCACCGCCTGGCCGGTGACCAGCGCGAACGCCATCGGCACGGCGATGATGCACAGCACGATCCGCGTGAACTGCAGCGTGACCAGCATCTGCGGCTCGGCACCTGCGCGCTCGCCCATGGACAGCGCCTCGATGAAGCCGCCGGGCATGGCGGCATAGAAGGCCGTGACCGGGTCAAGACGCCCCAGACGGCGATAGGTCATGTACCCGGCCCAGTGCAGGACCGGCACGAACACCAACAGCGCCAGCAACGACACCCACCAACCCGCCGCCTGCGCCAGCGCATCGGGCGGGACGCTGGCGCCGATGGCCAGCCCGATCACCGGCACCAGCACGTCGCGCCAGCGCAAAGGCACCTTCGGCAGCGACCCGAACAGGCGCAGCCCGAAAGCCGCCGCTGCGGCCACGGTGATCAGCGCACCAATCAGCATGCCCAGCGGGGCACCGGCCAGCCAGAATACCGTGCCCCCCGCAAGACCGAGCGCGAACGTGGCCGAAAGCACGCGCACGGGGACGCCTGCGGTGATCTTGTCCAGAAGGGTGCGCATCGGGTCTGCCTGTCCTTCGGGCAACACGCCCTGGTACGGCGGCGCAGCCCCTCGCGACAAGGCTTAGTCCCCGCCCGCCCCGCATGCAACCCGACCCGCGTGCAGTCCGGTCGGTCTGACCGGCACTCCCGCCCCCTGCCACCGCCGCAGGTTCCCTGCGACGGCACAGGGGTTGGGCCCGGCCCGCGCGCCTCTGGCGCGCGGGCCGCCACGCCCAACGGGATGAGGTGCGCTTGCGTGCCGAAGACGGGCGGGAGAACAGGTCAAACCCCACGTCCGTCGGGGATTGCAGGGCGAACGGGAGCGTGCCCACCTGGCAGGCGCTTGGACCGGCGGCACGCAATCCAGTCAGTACGGGTGGAGTTTCCATGTCTATCGAGAAAACGTGCATGGTCAGGCGGGGACACGCGCCCTATCCTCTCTTCATCACAGGAACACCCGGGGGTCGCCCATGGCACGCTTTGCTTTTCGTCATTTGTCCGTCATTCGTCGTCTGGCCGTCGGTATCGTGGTCGCGCTGACAGCGCTGGCCGGGTCGTCGCAATCGCAGGCGCAATCCACCGAACGCGCGCTGGTCGCGGGGGGCTGTTTCTGGTGCGTTGAGTCCGATTTTCGCCGGGTCGAGGGCGTGACCGACGTGCGCGTGGGCTTCGCAGGCGGGGACGAGGTCGACCCGAGCTATCGCGATGTCACCGGCGGGCGCACCGGGCATCTGGAGGTGGCGGAAATCAGCTTTGACGCGGCGACGATCAGCTACGACCAGATCCTGCACATGTTCCTGCGCTCGATCGACCCGCTGGACGCGGGCGGGCAGTTCTGCGATCGCGGGCGGCACTATACTACCGCGATCTTTGCGCTGGACACCTCGCAGCGCGCCAGCGCCGAAACGGCGCTGCGCCGTGCGGCGGCCGATCTGGGCCAACCCGTGGTCACGGCCCTGCGCGAGGCGATGCCCTTCTACGAGGCCGACGCGTACCACCAAAACTACGCCAACAGCACCGACATGGTCATGACCCGCTTCGGCCCACGCGAAATGCGCAACGCCTATCGCCTGTACCGCGAAGGCTGCGGACGCGACGCGCGGGTGCGCGAAGTCTGGGGCGACGATGCCCCCTTCGCGCGCAAGTGAGCAGACCGCCCGAGCCGCGCCCGCAAAGCGGAAATCCGCGTGCAGGGACCGCGACGATGCGCTTGCGCACTCTGGCCCTGCCCAAGACATGAACATCTGAACGGTTGTTCCCGCCCGTCCCCGGGCAGCTTGCGCTTGCCTTCTCCGGTTGGGCCCGGCGTGCCTTGCGCCGCGCGCGGAGGCACTGGCGCGCAGGCGGCATCTGCGCTATTCTGGATCCCGAGCCGGGGCGAAACACCGGCGGGCGGGCAGGAACCATGGCGGCATGTTGCGGATCAGCGATCAGATCGCGATTCAGGACTGGGAAATGACCGAGTCCTTCACCCGTGCCTCGGGCCCGGGCGGGCAGAATGTGAACAAGGTGTCCAGCGCAGTCGAATTGCGGTTCGAGGCCGCGCGCAGCCCGAACCTGCCGACCGCCGTCAAGACACGGCTGAAGCGCCTGGCCGGACGCCGCTGGACACTTGACGGCGCCATCGTCATCCGCGCAGAGGAAACCCGCAGCCAGGCCCGCAACCGCGAGATCGCCCGCGAACGTTTGGTGGAACTTCTGCGCGCCGCGCTGGTTGTTCCCCGCAAGCGCATCAAGACCCGGCCGACCCTGGCCAGCCAGCGCCGCCGGATCGAAGCGAAGCAACATCGGGGTACGGTCAAGTCC
>SKKS01000319.1 GCA_007123625.1 Paracoccaceae bacterium | reverse complement strand
TGCTGGCCGGTCGCCAGCATCCGCCGCTCCAGCCGTCGCACAAGCGTGTGTGGCTTGTAGTTAGACAGATCGATCTCGATATGCTCGCCGATATGTTGCAGAGCATCCTCGATGGGGATCTGCGCTGCGTTGTCGATCTTGACCAGTTGCGGTTCGCGGTTCTCGCGGATTACCCCTTCGGTGAAACGCGCCAGTTCCTCGGGGGTGCCGGTTTCATGCGCCAGCCCGGTCGCCAGCGCGTTCAGGGGCATGCCGTCGAAGGCGGCGCTTTCGGGTTGCTGGACCAGTACCCAGCCGCCTGCGTCGACGACACCTTGCAGCGCGCCCGCACCATCGGACCCGGTGCCTGACAGGATCACCGCCACGATCCGGTCGCACGCCGCCTGGCCCAGCGAGCCGAAGAAGTCGTTGATCGAATGGGTCACACCGGCTTGCGGGCGGGGGTCCAGGTGCAGCTTGCGATCCAGAAGCGTCATCGTCACGCCCGCCGGAATGACATAGACATGCCCCGCATGCAGGCAATCGCCTTCGGCAGCGACCTTGACCGGCATTTTCGTGTGCCGCGCAAGAAGGCTGTCCATCATCGTCTTGTGCGTTGGCGCCAGATGCTGGATGACCACGAAAGCGGCCGACAGATCGGATGCAATGGTCGAAAAATAGCGATCCAGCGCTTCCAGCCCGCCCGCCGACGCCCCCAGCGCGACCACGCCTTCCGCCGGGCGCAGGTCCGAATTTTCCGAAGGCGCGCTGTCTCGCATGGTCATCCTGCGACATGGTTTCGCACGATGATACGAAGTTGTGTCAGGGCTTTCAATGTGAACGCCGGTGGCTTTGGGAATAAGCGAAAAGGCGGGCGCGAGCGCTTCCTAAAGCGCTCCTTGCACGTGGCGCATCAATCGCGCAGGGTCCAGACCTCCAGCCGCGACGGCGCTTGCGGGCCGGTGTGGATGCTGTTGTGCGCGGGCAGGCGTGTCAGGCTCAGGTCGTTGCCGGCCTCGGCGTTGGGGTTTACGTCGAACCGCGGGAAGTTCGAGGACGCGATTTCCAACCGTATCCGGTGACCGATTTCGAACCGGTTCGCGGTCGGATAAAGCCGGATGACAAGCCGCACCGTCCCGCCCTGCGGCAGTGGGTCCACCCGGTCGAAGCCGTTGCGATAGCACGCGCGCAGGATCCCGTCGCACAGGTTCATGGCGAACCCGTGCGGGTAATCCGGGTTCGGAGGGCAGACATCGACCAGCTTGGCGGTGAAATCGGTTGTGTGGCGGTCCGAACTGACAAAGAGCGTCACGGCGACTTCGCCCGCCAGCGTGACGGGGCGCGCCAGCGGTGCGGTCTGGAACACCAGCACATCGGCACGGCTGGCCAGCGGCATGCCCGGCGCACGGGCGCCAAAGGTCTGGGCCGTTTCGCGCTGGTCGAACGCGCCGCCCACCATCAGAGGCGCCCCCGAGGTGATCGGCCCGCCGATGGTCGGCACCGGGTTTTCAGGGTCGAACACGTAAGACAGCGCCGCGCCCTGCGTCGGTTGCGCCTGGTCCAGCGCCCCAGAAGGATGGAGGTACAGCGCGGTCGGTTCCGCCGCGTCGGGCGGCCAGCTTTCCGCGACGTGCCAGCGCCCGCCGTGGCGCATCCGTCCGTCCTCGCCCTGCCGCCCGTCGCCGCCGCCCATGACGAAAAAGCGCACGCGCGGCTCGGGGGGGAGGTCCGCGCCTTGCAGGTGGCGGCGGAAGGTGTCGATCCGGTAGCGCACGAAATCCTGTCCCAGCGCCGCGTCGAAGGTGGCCTCGGGTCCGAAATCGACTTCGCCCGCATGCGTGGCCGAGCGGTTGCCGTGGGTCCAGGGACCCAGGATCAGGCGCGTGTCATGGCCCGCGCGGCGCAGTCCGGTGAAATTCTCGACCGCGGTGACCGCATAGGGGTCGTACCATCCCGAGATATGCACACTGGGCAGGGGTCGCATGGTGTCATGCCAGCCCGCCGCATAAAGCGCGGGGATTTTCCAGTAATCATCGAAAACGCCGCGTTCCCATTGGTCGAACAGGAACCCTTCGTAATCCGGGATCGGCGCAAGGGGCGAATGGCCCCGTTTCCAGGGCATGCGGGTCATCCAGTCGCGGATATCGGTCGCTTCCAGAGCTGCTTTCGCTACCGGGTCGGCGGCCGCCGCGCGCGAGCGCAGCGCATGGCGAAAGGCCCAAGTGACCTGCTTGAGTTCCAGCGCACCGCCGAAGCGGATGCCACCCTGATAGGCGTTGGAAAACCCGCCGCAATCGCAGATCATTGCAGCGAGCGCAGGTGGGTTCAGGCAGGCCGCCGCCATCTGGGTATGGGCGGAATACGACAGCCCCATTGTCCCCACCTGCCCGTCGCACCAGTCCTGCGCAGCAATCCAGGCAATAGTGTCGAACCCATCCTCGGCCTCACCGCGGTACTTGGTGAAGCGCCCTTCGGACCCGTAGCGCCCGCGACAATCCTGAAACACCACCACGAAGCCCGCATCGGTGAAGAACCGCGCCAGTTCCTCGCGGCCGAACACTTGTGGATGGGTGGCGGTGTATTCGTTGGCGCGCGGCGCGCGCTTGTCATAGGGCGTGCGTTCAAGAAGCGCGGGCCATGGGCCCTGACCCGCGCCTTCGGGCAGGAACACATCCGTCGCCAGCCGCACGCCGTCGCGCATCGGCACCATCAAATCGCGCAGCGCGTGTGCATCGGGTTGGCGGCTGGCAACGGACATGCCGGTCACCGCTGGCCGAGGTTGGTGACCAGCGAGCGACCGTCCGGGCTGGGCGTGAAGGTCAGGTCTCCGCGCACGGCCCAGTTGTTGCCTTCCCAGTGGATCGGGATCAGCGCGAACTCCTCGGCGGCGATACGCGCAGCCTCCTGCAAGGCGGCTTCGCGGGCGTCGTCCTCGAACGCGTCGAACGCTTCGGCCAGGGCCGCGTCGAAGGCTTCGCTGGAGTAGCGGAAGCGGTTGTTCGATCCCCAACCGCGATCCGGGTCGAACGTGCCCAGCACGTTGCGCAGCGCCAGCGAGCTTTCGCCGGTAGTGATGCCGAAGGCGACCATGAACGCCGAGAACTCGCGGTCGGTGGCGCGCCCGAAATAGACATTGGCCGGGACGTTCTCGACCTCGATATCCAGCCCGATCTGCGACCACATCTGCCCCACGGCCAGCAACACATCGGTATCGTTGATGTAGCGCCCGGCCGGGCCGTGGATGGTCATCGCCCAGCCGTCGCCATAGCCCGCTTCTTCCAGAAGGGCCTGCGCGCGGTCCGGGTCATAGGGGATGGACGGGATATCGGGATTGTGCCCGAAGATACCGGCGGGCGCGAACTGGTTTGCGGGCGCCCCCGACCCGAACTGGATACGGTCCACGATGGCGTCACGGTTGATGGCTAGGCTGAGCGCCTCGCGCACGCGCGGGTCGCGGAACGGGTTGCCCACGCTGGCGTCGATCTGTGCGGTGGTGTCCTCCAGCTGGTCGACGCCCATATAGACCATGCGTGCCGAAGGTTCGGCAACCACGGTGATCTGATCCATCTCGCGCAGCCGGTCCAGGTCGTTGGGCGGGACTGCATCGATGAAATCGACCTCGCCCGCCTGCAACGACGCCACGCGGCTGGCCGAGTTTTCCAGAAAGCGGATGGTGATCTGCTCGAAGTCCGGCGCGTCGCCCCAGTAGTCGGGGTTGCGCTCCAGCACCAGCCGTTCACCCGGGCTGTAGCTGACCTGCCGGAACGGGCCGGTACCCAGCGCCGCCGTGCTGCGGTCGAAATCGGCACTTTCGGCATCGCCCACGTTCTGCGACACGATGTAGATGGTCGAAAGGTCCGTCGGCAGTCCCGGCGCGGGGGCGCTGGTGGTGATGACCAGCGTGTGGTCGCCCACGGCTTCGGCGCTCTCAATGGCCGCCAGGCGCTGGGTGAAGGGCGCGGGGCTGTTGGGCACCTCGGGGATGCGGTCGAAGGTGAAAACCACATCGGCGGCGGTGAAGGGGCTGCCGTCATGGAAGGTCACGCCTTCGCGCAGGGTGAAGGTCCAGGTCAGGCGGTCATCCGAGACGCTCCATTCCGTTGCAAGGCCGGGGGCGAAGCTGCCGTCGGGGGCAATGTGGATCAACCGGTCATAAAGCACCGCCGCCAGCTGCTGGTTCTGCCCGGTGGTGGCGAAATGGGGGTCCATCGACGATGGCGCGGCGGCCAGCCCGGCGGTGATGTCTTGCGCCCCGGCGGTGCCGGCCATCAGCGCGACAACGGCGGTGGCGCCAAGGAAACGGGATACTCTGGTCATGGTGTGGTCTCTCCCTGTTGAGGGCCGGCCACCTTGTGGCAGGCAACGGTGCGCCCCGGCGCGATCTGCCGCAGGGCAGGGCGCGTGGCGCGGCATTCCCCGTCCGCAAGCGGGCAGCGGGGGTGGAAATGGCATCCCGAAGGGGGGTTGAGCGGGGACGGAATTTCGCCCTTGATCGGCTGGAACCGGCGCTTGCCGCGCGTCAGGCGCGGGACCTCGGCCAGCAGTGCCTGGGAATAGGGGTGCAGGGGCTCGGCGAACAGCGCTTCGGTCGGGGCGGATTCAACCACGCGGCCCAGATACATGATCACCACCCGGTCGGCGATATGTTCGACCACGCCCAGATCATGGCTGATGAACAAGTACGCCAGCCCCAGTTCGGCCCGCAGGTCCATGAACAGGTTCAGCACCTGCGCCTGCACCGAAACGTCCAGGGCGCTGACGGATTCATCGGCCACGATGATGTCGGGCTTCACCGCAAGGGCGCGGGCAATGGCGATGCGCTGGCGCTGACCGCCCGAAAACTGGTGCGGGTAGCGTCCCCGGAAGGCGGGATCAAGGCCGACCTTGTCCAGCAGGTCGGCGGCGAAGTCGTCCGCGTCGCGCGCCCTGATCTGGCCATGAAAGCGCGGCGCTTCGGTGATGATCCGGTCGATCCTGTGGCGGGGGTTCAGCGACGACATGGGGTCCTGAAACACCATCTGCACCTTCAGCCGCGCCTGAGCATCGCGCGTG
>SKKS01000391.1 GCA_007123625.1 Paracoccaceae bacterium | reverse complement strand
TTTGGATTCGCCCGCATGTAACTACAAGAGTTTAGGCCTGCGAGAGGCCTAACCGATTGAAATCACACAGCACAAACCAGCGAAAACACCAGATTCAGGGGCTCAATTGCCGAACTTGGGGGGCCCAACCCCTGACGCGTCGCAGGGAACCTGCGGCGGGGCCAGGGGGCGGGAGAACCGGTCAGACCGCTGGCGCTTCGTTTCGGGTATGGCCTTGTTTCGAGTCGCCAGGATGCCCTTTGCCTCGTATCGGCAAAGCGCTCTGCGTCAGGCGAAAAGCGCCACCAGATCGACCGTGGCCTCCGTGCCCAACGCGTCCATGTGCTGGACAAGGAACCCATCGGCGGCCTTGCGCCCGGCCTCTTTCAACTCGTGCAACAAATAGGGCGTCGGCGCCAGTTTGCTGGTCACCGACAGGGTGTTCATCAGCGCGTCATCGGCGATCATGTGCACAAGCATGTTCTTCATCGCGCCTTCGGGGAGCCGTCCCTCGGCAACAAGCCGCTTGACGAAGCTGACGGCCCGCAACTCGCGCAGCAGCGATGAATTGAAGCTGATCTCGTTGATGCGGTTCTGGATCTCCTGCGGTGTGGTCGGCACCATGTCGCGCAGCAGCGGGTTGATGTTGACAATCACGATATCTGCAGGCAGCGCCGGATCGAACAGCGGAAACAGCGCCGGGTTACCAGTGTAGCCGCCGTCCCAGAACGCTTCAAGCTTGCCTGTCTTCGGGTCCTCGAACTCCACCGCCTGGAACACCGTGGGCAGGCAGGCCGAGGCCAGAATCGCCTCGGAGCTGATCTCATCCCCCTCAAACACGCGGATCTTGCCAGTGCGCACGTTGGTGGCGGCGATGAACAGCGCCGGGCCTTCGCGCGCGCAGACCTGATCGAAACGCAGACTGCGCACCACCCCTTCCAGCGGGTTGCGATAAAGGGGGCCATAGGCGTAGGGGCTGACCAGACGCGTCGCCACCTCCATTGGATTGAGCGGCATCAGCGCCTCGGTCAGCGAATTGAGGGCACCCACCGGCGGCAGCATGCTGGCGAACCAGCCTGTCATGCGCAGGTCGCGCACCGCGCCCACCCGGTGCCAGACCTGATTGAGCACGCGGCGCGCCTCGGCCCGTCCTCCGGCCACCAGCCCCGCCTTGAGCGCGGCCCCGTTCAGCGCCCCGGCAGAGGTGCCCGAAATGCCTGCGATCTCGATCCCCGGTTCCTGCAGCAGCCGATCAAGAACGCCCCATGTGAACGCGCCATGCGCGCCCCCACCCTGGAGCGCGAGGTTGATGCGTCGTGGCTTTTCCATGAGCACCATGCCCCTGCCCCATTCTCGCGTTGATCAGATCCAGCGTCGCGTAAGCGCGAAATACTGTTCCGTCGCCTGCCCGAAAGCGGCCCGCAAGCGCGCTTCCTCGGGCAGGATGAAGCGTCGTTGCAGCACCCATGCCAACAACGGCACCAACGGCCAGGCCAGATGCGCGCCCCAGACCATGATCAGCCCGGCAAGGAGCAGCACATCGGCCAGGTAGATCGGATTGCGGCTGTATCGATACAAGCCGTCGGTTATAAGCGCCGCCGGCTTCCTGTGTGGCACGATCGTGGTGCGGTGGCGCAGGAAACGCGCCGCTGCGGCCCCCATGAGCGCCCCCGCCACAAGCACCAGCCCCCAGCCCGGGACCACAAGCACGGATTGCCCGGCACCGATCGGGAACAGATGTCTCGCCCCCCACGCAAGGGCGAGGGCCGCAAGAAGCCAGACCGGCGGATAATCGAACCTTTGAGCCATGCGCGCAAGAAACCCTGTCACCCGGCGAATCGCAAGGCCAGACAGCACGCACCGGGACCAAAGGGCACCGACGGCATGAGCAATGCGCCTTTGCGGCAGTCACCGCACCCGAAGACAGCAGCATCCGCCACCGGTCATGTCGTGCGGACACCTGCTGTGGCCGCGCATCTGACAGTCACCGGCAAGACCCCGGCGTGGCGGCTCGCGGCTGGCGTTTCAGCAACAGCTGCGCAAGGAAGGGCCTGACATCCCCTCGCTGGGGCGTTGCGACGGATGGACTGCGCCGAAACGCAACGGGGCGGACCATTGGTCCGCCCCGTCACAACTCCAACCGTCCGAAACGGGAACTGCCGCGACGATTTATTCCTCGTCCAGCCCCTCGACCGCCTTTTGCAGCCCGTCCTTGTCGACTTCCTTGTCGGTCACTTCAATCTGGCCGATGATGTGGTCGACGACCTTGTCTTCGAAGATCGGCGCGCGCAGTTGCTGCTGCATGTCTGGGTTTTTCTGGACGAATTCGAAAAACGCGCGCTCCTGCCCAGGGTACTGGCGAGCCTGCTGGATCACCGCCTGGGTCATTTCCTGATCGCTGACCTGTACGCCGGCCTGCGATCCGACCTCGGCCAGCAGAAGCCCCAGCTTCACCCGGCGCTCGGCCAGTTTCACATGCTCGTCGGTCGGCGCGATCTCGCCGTGGCTGTGGTCGTTCGGATCACTGTCCTTGTTCTCGTCATGCCAGAGCTGGTGCGCGATCTGCTTGGCCTCGGCATCCACCAGCGACGGCGGCAAGTCGAAGCTGACCTTTTCGTCCAGCATGTCCAGCAGCCCACGCTTGAGTACCGCGCGCGCCGCCTGGGCGTATTCGCCCTCAAGCCGCTCGCGGATCTGGGTCTTGAGCGATTCCAGATCCTCGGCGCCGAACTGCTTGGCAAGCTCATCATCAATGGTGGCTTCGGCCGGGGCCTTGACCGCCTTGATCGTGCATTCGAACACCGCTTCCTTGCCCGCCAGATGCTGCGCGCCGTATTCTTCGGGGAAACTGACGGTCACCGCCTTTTCGTCGCCGACCTTGACCCCGGCCAGTTGTCCCTCGAACCCGGGAATGAACTGCCCCGATCCCAGCACCAGCGGGAAGTCCTCGGCGGCGCCACCGTCGAAGGGCTCGCCGTCGATCTTGCCCAGGAAATCAAGCGTGACCTGATCGCCGTCTTCCGCAGCGCCGTCCTTGTCGGCGAAGTTCTGCGCGGCCTTCGCCAGGTTTTCCAGCGCCTCGTCAACGGCGGCCTCATCGGCCTTGACCACCAGACGCTCCAGCGCAACGCCATCGAGCGCGGGCAATTCGACCTTCGGCAGCGCTTCGTAGTTCAGCGCCACGACGACATCGTCGCCTTCCTTCCAGTCGTCGTTGGTCATGGTGACCTCGGGGCGCAGCGCGGGGCGGTCGCCGCTGTCCTCGAAGTGCTTGTTCATGGCGCCATCGACCGCGTCCTGCATCGCCTCGCCCAGCAGGCGCTTGCCGTACTGGCGCTTCAGAAGGGGCATCGGCACCTTGCCCTTGCGGAAGCCCTTCATCTCGATCTCGGGCTGCGCCTCGGCAAGTTTTTCGTCCACCTTGGCGTTCAGTTCCGCAGCGGTCACGGTGATCGTGTATCCGCGCTTGAGGCCTTCATTCAGGGTCTCGGTGACCTGCATTCTTAGTTTTCCCTTCGCTTCAACCTGGTGCGGGTGGAGGGACTTGAACCCCCACGCCTTGCGGCGCCAGAACCTAAATCTGGTGCGTCTGCCAATTTCGCCACACCCGCAACACCACAGCCGGGCCACCGTTTCCGGGACCCGAATTTGCGCGCCTTCTAGCAAATGCCCCAATCGGATGCGAGAGGAAAACGCTGCCCTCGCGACAAGTGGCACATTCATTGCAAAACGGGGAAGAACGGGTCGCGCGCCGCCAGAATGCCGAAAGCTCGCCATTTTGCCGCCCCAATTCGGCAGGATTGTTTACCAAACGACAACAATTTCCGATTACCCTGCCCTTTGAGCCCGGAGACAAGCTTATGCCCGCGTTGACCATATCGCTTCCCGCCCCCCTCCCCGCCGCAGCCACGGCAGCGCGCCCCGGCAGGACGCAAGCGTTGCCCCCGGTCGCCGTCCTGCCGGGATTTGCCACCGGATCATTGGTGCGCACCCTGTGTGGCGACCTGCCCGTGGAAGCGCTGGAAGCCGGGATGCCCCTGATCGATTCGCAGGGCCGCCTGCACAGCCTGCGCCGACGGATCGCCCTGCGCCCGACGCGGGCGCAGCTGGTGCGCATTGCGCCCGGCGCACTGGACATGTCAGCACGACTGGACCGGGATCTGCTGGTCGGCGCGGCACAGAAAGTGCTGTTCGACGATTGGCGCATCCAGCTGGTGCATGGTGGCGCAACCCCGGTCCCTGCCCGGCACCTGTGTGATGACATGCTCATCACCCCTGAAAACGTACGGGACGCGACACTGCATGTGCTGGTAACCGACCACCTCGCAGTGCTGCGGGTCAATGGCTTGCGCATGCTGTCAAGCGACCGCGCCCTGGCACGCGCACTAAAGAAGCACCACGCCCGCTGAATCTGCCGCGCCTGCGCGGGGAGGTGCAGCAACTGCAGCAACTGCAGCAACTGCGGACGCTTGCCCGAATCCGGGCCGCCATTGCCTCTGCCCGCGGCGCGCGCAAACTGGGCCGTTAACGCGCCTGCAATGGGCCACTTCTGACCCTGCGTCAGACCACTTCGGGACGCAACGTCTCTATTTACGTTTACGTCAACTTCCTCTTGTATGGTGATCGCGGCGCACCCACCTCGGGTGCAACCGACGGGGGAGGCCCAAAATGACCGAACAACTCTGGACCATCCGGCAGATGTGTGACGAATTCGACGTCACGCCGCGCACACTTCGATTCTACGAATCGAAGGAACTCATGTTCCCCGAACGCCGCGGCCAGCATCGCCTGTTCACCCGCGCCGACCGTGCCCGCCTGACGCTTATCCTGCGCGGCAAGCGCTTCGGCTTCAGCCTCGAACAGATCCGGCAACTGCTGGAAATGTACGACCGCGATGACAGCGAATTGCTGCAATTGCGCAAGACTTACGAGTTGGCTCTGGAACGGCTTGCCGACATGGAACGCCAGCGTGCCGACCTGGACGAGGCCATCACCGACCTGCGCAAGGAACTGGACTGGGGCGAAGGCGTGTTCCGGCGCGCGGGAATCAAGGTGAATGTG
>SKKS01000154.1 GCA_007123625.1 Paracoccaceae bacterium | reverse complement strand
TGGATATGGCGGTGATGCGCCATCGCGGTGGCGGTCAGCTCCGGCACGTCGGCGAAGCGCGCGTGCAGGCCGGCGGCGAGGTCGAGCCCGTGCAGGAGCGCCTCCTTGAGCACGGATGTCCAGGCATCCGAGATCACGCCACCCCGGTTCGCCACGCCGATCACCAGGGTTTTCGCCCCCGCCGCCTTCGCCTCGGCCAACGTCATGTCCGGCAGGCCCATGTCGGCGCGGCAGCCCTCCATGCGGAACTGGCCGATGGCAAAGTCCGGGCGCCAGTCCTTGATCCCCTGCGCCACCTTGGCGGCCAGCGGATCGGGCGCATCGCCCAGAAACAGAAGATAGGGGGTCTGGATCATTGCGGCCTCCGTCTGACGGGTTACAGGGTGCGATCATACCCAGGTTCGCTGCAAGAGGCGCGGAAAGTTCGGCCCCGAAACCGACATGAGTACAAGAATATCCGGCAAAATGACGAATCTGCCGCATGATCGTGCACGGATGCCCCGAACCGGGCATGCGCCTTGCGCGCAGTCAGGTCGACAGGCGGCTGCCCCCGCAGTCGCAAGCGCGCGCCGCAGTGCAACATCGCCCGTGCTGCGGATGCAAGATTGACCTTGCACAGCCATGCGCAACAATCTATCCCGACCGTGACCTGAAACGTAACTTCGTGACCGAGGACCCGCATGAGCTTCCGCCTGCAGCCCGCCCCGCCTGCCCGCCCGAATCGCTGCCAGCTGTTCGGTCCCGGCTCGCGTCCGGCGATCTTCGACAAGATGGCGGCCAGCGCGGCAGATGTGGTGAACCTCGACCTTGAAGATGCCGTCGCCCCGGATGACAAGCCCGCCGCCCGCGCCAATATCATCGCGGCCACGCATGACATAGACTGGAACACCAAGGTGCTCAGCGTGCGGATCAACGGGCTGGATACGCCGTGGTGGTACCGCGACGTGGTGGACCTGCTGGAACAGGCCGGGCCGCGGCTGGACCAGATCATGATCCCCAAGGTGGGCTGCGCCGCCGATATCTACGCGGTCGATGCGTTGGTCACGGCGATCGAGGCCGCCACGGGACGCGAGAAACCCATCAGCTTCGAGGTCATCATCGAATCCGCCGCCGGGATCGTGAACGTGAACGAGATCGCCGCCGCATCGCCCCGGCTGGTGGCGATGTCACTGGGTGCTGCGGATTTCGCGGCATCGATGGGTATGGCGACCACCGGGATCGGGGGCACGCAGGAGGATTACTACATGCTGCACGACGGCGCGCGCCACTGGTCGGACCCGTGGCACTGGGCGCAGGCCGCCATCGTGGCGGCCTGCCGGACCCATGGTGTGCTGCCGGTGGACGGCCCCTTCGGCGATTTTTCGGATGACGAGGGCTTTCGCGCGCAGGCGCGGCGCTCGGCCACGCTGGGCATGGTGGGCAAATGGGCGATCCACCCCAGGCAGGTGGCGCTGTCCAATGAAATCTTCACCCCGTCCGAGGCCGCCGTCGCGGAGGCACGCGAGATCCTCGACGCAATGGAAGCGGCCAAGGCACGCGGCGAGGGGGCAGCCGTCTACAAGGGGCGGCTGGTCGATATCGCCTCGATCCGCCAGGCCGAGGTGATCGTCCGTCAGGCTGAGATGATCACCGACAGATAGCGCGTAGCTGCCACGCGAGGACGGGAGAGGAGGCCCGTTCCCCGCATAAGACCGGCACCGCGCAGGCACGCGCCCCGAAGGAGACTTCGGGGCGCGGATCTTTTTCCGACAGACGATGACGGACAGCGTTCATGCATGCGGTGCGAAAAGACCGGTGCGCCAAGCCGCTGAACCGGTGTCAGAAGGACTGTTGCGGCAGTTCTCGGATCTCGGCACAGAAGCCGCAGCTTTCCTACAATGCGGGAAACCGGTCCGCATACAGCCATGCACTCACATCGGCCGGAAACATATGGGGCTGTCGGTTCCGGAACCGCGTATCAGCGCGCCGACAGGCTTCGGCCCGCAACGCCCTGCGAGGCCCGACAGCGACAGCGACAGCGACAGCGACAGCGACAGCGACAGCGACAGCGACAGCGACAGCAACCATCATGTCCCTGTCAGCCGCAAGTCAAAAAGCCGTCTGGTGGTTCAGCGCCTTCCCGGGCGTTCTACACTTTCTGAACGGACCGCTACCGTCTCAAGGCCCAAAGGCCATGCAGTCACACCAGCATGTCAACACGCCCCCGGTGCGTTTGCGCGGTGCCGCGAGTGCCCGTCCCACTTGCCGTATCGGTGGCGCCGGTGTGCGACGCTCTGTCGGCACCGGCCAGTTCCGTGACCTCCGCAGACACAGGCTCCGCCAAGGCGGCCACAGCGTCAGCCTCCGGCGTGCCTAGGAAAGGGTCAGCAATGTTGTCCGGGCCATCCGAGCGCGCGGCGCGGTCGAGCGGCGGGGTCTGCAACTCGCGGCGAAGGTCTTCGAGCACACTTGTCTTGAACGTTGGCGGCGGTCCGGCCAGGTTCTGCTCCCAACCCGGGGCGGCAAGGCGCGCCTGCAAGGATGCCATGCGCGCTGCGTACGCGGCATCGGCTTGCGTGACCGCTTGTGGCAACGTGGCGCGGCCCGCCGTTTCCGACGCCGCAGGCATTCCCGGCTGCACGGGCACCTCGCGCCCGGAAGAATCACGGGCAGCGCCCGGTGCGGTGGGCATTGGGGCTATTGAACCGGAGGAGACCAGCATCATTGAACCTTTCGCACCAGAACCAAACCCGCACTGCCGTCTGCTAACACCGACGCACGCACAAAATCGCGTTGCGTAAGGCCCGCCCACGGCATGGCAACACACTACACCCCAAGCATCGCACGGACTTCCTAAGCAAAGGTAAAGACCCGCGTGCGCTTAGTCACGCAGGATCGAGCGCCCGGCATAAACCGCCGACTGGCCCAGCATTTCCTCGATCCGGATCAACTGGTTATACTTTGCCAGCCGGTCCGAGCGCGCCAGCGAGCCGGTCTTGATCTGCCCGCAATTGGTGGCCACCGCCAAATCTGCGATGGTGGCGTCCTCGGTCTCGCCCGAGCGGTGGGACATCACACAGGTCATCCGTGCCCGGTGCGCCATGTCCACCGCCGACAGCGTTTCGGTCAGGGTGCCGATCTGGTTCACCTTGACCAGCAGAGAATTTCCGCAACCCCTTGCAATACCGTCGGCAATCCGCGTCGGGTTGGTCACGAAAAGATCGTCACCCACCAGTTGCACCGTGGCGCCCAGCCGGTCGGTCAGCAGCTTCCACCCGTCCCAGTCGTCTTCGGCACAGCCATCCTCGATGCTCAGGATCGGATAGTCCGCCACCAGCGCCGCCAGATAGTCGACATTCTCCTCGGCGCTCAGCGTTTTTCCCTCACCCGCAAAGACATAAGCGCCATCCTTGAAGTATTCCGTCGCCGCGCAATCAAGCGCCAGCATGATGTCCTCACCCGGGCGATATCCGGCTTTCTCTATGGATTTCAAAATGAAATCAAGCGCATCCCGAGTAGAGCTGAGATTGGGCGCAAAGCCACCCTCGTCCCCGATACCGGTGTTCAGTCCGGCAGCGGAAAGCTCCTTCTTCAGCGTGTGGAACACTTCGGCACCCATGCGCACGGCCTCGCGGATGTTCGCGGCAGCCACGGGCATGATCATGAATTCCTGAATATCGATCGGGTTATCAGCGTGTTCGCCACCGTTGATGATGTTCATCATCGGCACCGGCAGGGTACGCGCGGCAGTCCCGCCGACGTAGCGGTAAAGCGGCTGCGCGGTGTAGTCCGCCGCCGCCTTGGCAACCGCCAGGGAAACGCCCAGGATCGCGTTGGCGCCAAGGCGTGCCTTGTTCGGGGTGCCGTCCAGTTCGATCAGCGATTCGTCGATGGCCACCTGCTCGGTCACATCCACGCCGGCAAGCGCCTCGGCGATCTCGCCATTCACGGCGGCCACGGCGTCAAGCACGCCCTTGCCCATGTAACGCGCCTTGTCGCCATCGCGCCGTTCCACCGCCTCATGCGCGCCGGTCGAGGCACCCGACGGCACCGCGGCGCGCCCCATGGTGCCGTCTTCCAGCGTCACGTCCACCTCGACGGTGGGGTTGCCGCGGCTGTCCAGAATCTCGCGTCCGATGATGTCGATGATCGTGCTCATGGCGTCCCCCATTGGCTGGTTCGCGCGTTCTATAGCTTGCCCTGCCCGGTCTGGGAACCCCGCCGCCGCGTTTCGCGCCAGATGGTGAAAAGCCCTGCACAGACGACAATGGTAGCGCCAACAAGTGTCAGCGTATCCGGGCGCTCGCCAAAGACCGCGATGCCGATCACCAGCGCAAACAGCATACGGGAATACCGGAACGGGGTGACGACCGAAACTTCGCCCGTGCGGACCGCGCCGACCAGCGCCCAATAGGCCACCAGCCCGACCGCCAGCATCGCCCCCAGACGCAGCGCGTCGGGGCCGTCGGGCACCACCGGCGCCTCACCCGCGGCCGCGAGCAGCAACAGGCCGCCGGGGATGGTCACCACATAGGCCCAGGCCGACAGCTGCCAGCTGGACACCCGCGCAGGCACCCGGCGCGTGGCCAGATCACGCGTGCCCAGCATGACCACCGCCAGCACCGCCAGCAGAGACGCGGGCTCGAACCCTTCAAGCCCCGGCCGCACGATCAGCAGCACCCCGAAGAACCCGCACAGGATCGCCCCCCAGCGGCGCCAGCCGACCTTTTCGCCGAAGAACAGGGCCGCGCCCAGCGTGACCGCCAGCGGCGTCGCCTGCAGGATGGCCGATGCGCTGGACAAGGGCGTCAGCACAATCGCCAGAACAAAGGCGAGGCCGCCTGTAACCTCGGCCAGGTTGCGCAGGACCACGGCGCCGGACATCACTTCGGGCGGCAACAGGCGCTGGCCCTTCAGCCGCACCATTGCGCCGAACACCAACGCCCCGCCCACCCCCAGCAAGGCCACCACCTGCCCCACCGGCACCGTGTCAGCCAGAAGCTTGATGAACATGTCCTCGAGCGCGAACATGGCCATCGCCAGCACCATCAGCAGGCTGCCGCGCAGATTGTCGCTCATG
>SKKS01000440.1 GCA_007123625.1 Paracoccaceae bacterium | reverse complement strand
TGTTCAACACCGAAGACCAGAAGGAAGGCATGGCCGCCTTCCTGGAAAAGCGCGAGGCGCAGTTCCGGGATCGCTGATTGCCTTGGCCCTGCAGCGCGCAGGGCCTTTTCTTTTCCGCGCGGCTGGTGTATGCGCCGCACCACATGCGCGTGGGCCCGCTTAAGGCATGAGATCGAATCGGCGAACAGCCGTGCCGTGGGTCCGTATGTGCAACCGAAACGCAACTGACCCGAGAGAGATCCAGACCCATGGCAAACACGCCCCAGTCCAAGAAACGCGCCCGCCAGAATGAGCGCCGCCAGGAAATCAACAAGGCCCGCCGCTCGCGCATACGCACCTTCCTGCGCAAGGTGGAAGAGGCCATCGCATCCGGCAGCGCCGATGCCGCCAAGGCCGCGCTGCAGGCCGCACAGCCCGAGCTGATGCGCGGTGTGACCAAGGGCGTGCTGCACAAGAACACCGCATCGCGCAAGATGTCGCGCCTGTCGGCACGGGTAAAGGCACTGGCCGCCTGATCCGTTCAAACGTGCGAAACGCGCCCAGGGCCCACCCGTTGCGGTGGGCCTTTTGCATGGGCACGCCCCTCTGGAACGGCCCGGACCTGCCCCCTATATCGGCACCGATGATCCCAAAGCGGCACCGGGACACGGAGGGCAGAATGTTCCAACAGAGCAAAAGGCGCGCCAGACGCACCTGCACATGGCTTGTCGCGGCGCTCATGCTGCTCGTCGGCATGATATCGGCCCCCGTCCTGCACGCCGAAGCCGAGGTCCGTGTCCCCGCCGACCAGGCCGAGATCACGCTCAGCTTTGCCCCGGTGGTGCGCCAGACCGCGCCTGCAGTGGTCAACATCTATGCCAGCCGCGTGGTCGAACAGCACCGCAGTCCCTTTGCCGGCGATCCGTTGTTCGGCGATCTGTTCGGTGATTTCTTCAGCGGGCTGGGCGCCCCGGTTCCACGCGTCCAGAATGCCCTTGGCTCGGGCGTGATCCTGACGCCGGACGGGATCGTGGTGTCCAATCATCATGTTGTGGGCGACGCCACCGACATCCGCGTAGTGCTCAATGACCGGCGCGAATACGCTGCCCGCGCGATCCTCAGCGACGCCGAAAGCGATCTGGCAGTGCTGCAACTCGACGGCGCGCAGGATCTGCCCGCACTCGCGCTGCAGGATTCCGACCGGGTCGAGGTCGGCGAGCTGGTCCTCGCCATCGGCAACCCCTTCGGTGTCGGGCAGACGGTCAGCAGCGGCATCGTCTCGGGGCTGGCCCGCTCCGGGATCGCGCTGGGATCGGGACGCGGTTATTTCATCCAGACCGATGCCGCGATCAATCCGGGCAACTCCGGCGGGGCGCTGGTGAACATGCAGGGCCGTATGGTGGGTATCAATACCGCCATCCTGACCCGCACCGGCGGCTCGCTCGGAATCGGCTTTGCCGTGCCCTCCAACCTTGTGGCGCAGGTGGTGGCGCAGGCGCAGGAAGGCAACGCCCGCTTTGTCCGCCCCTGGGCGGGCATCCGCGCGCAGGCGTTGGACCCGGGCCTTGCCGATGCCTTCGGCATGTCGCTGCCCGAAGGCGTGGTCATCACCGACATGCACCCCGACAGCCCCTTTGCAAGCGCCGGGCTGCGTCCGGGCGATGTGGTGCTTTCGGTTGACGGCGGCGCAGTGAACTCGGCCCCCGAAATGATGTTCCGGCTGGCGGCCACGGGAATCGGCGGCGTGGCTGAAATCGCCTTTCTGCGCGCCGATGGCACCGCAGACATGGCGGCGGTGGACCTGATCGCCCCGCCTGAGCATCCCGCGCGCGATACGCGCCGCATCACCGCCGAAAGCGCCCTGCGTGGGCTGAGCGTTGAAACCGTCAACCCTGCTGTGATTGCCGAATGGAACCTGCCATTCGACGCGCAGGGCGCGCTGGTCACCGACCTGCAAGGCATCGCCGCGCGCACCGGGTTGCGGCGCGGCGATATCGTGCTGGCGATCAACGGCCAGCCCGTCGCCGACAGCGCCGAAGTGGAACGCGCCGCCCGGACCGACGCGCGCAACTGGCAGATCGAGGTCTTGCGCGACGGTCGCCGCATCGCGCTGCGGTTCCGGGTGTGAGCGCCCACGCGTGGCCCCTTCCCCCGGCCCCGGCAGTGGCGTAGCGTGGCGCGCATGACCGATCTTTTCGACACCGCCGCCAAGGGGAAGGACACCGCCCCGCGACCGCTGGCCGACCGGCTGCGACCGCAGGCGCTGGCGGAGGTCATCGGCCAGGACAAGGTGCTTGGCCCGGACGGCCCTCTGGGTGCCATGCTGGCGGCGGGAAGCCTTGGCTCGCTGGTACTGTGGGGCCCGCCCGGGGTAGGCAAGACCACCATCGCGCGCCTGCTTGCCGATCAGGCCGACCTGCACTTCACTCAGATCAGCGCCATTTTCATCGGCGTGCCGGACCTGCGCCGGATATTCGACGAAGCGAAGCTGCGCCGCCGTCAGGGGCGCGGCACGTTGTTGTTCGTGGACGAAATCCACCGATTCAACAAGGCGCAGCAGGACGGCTTCCTGCCGCATATGGAAGATGGTACTATCGTGCTGGTGGGCGCCACAACCGAGAACCCCAGCTTTGAGCTGAATGCCGCCCTGCTCAGCCGCGCGCAGGTGCTGGTGCTCGACCGGCTGTCGCTTGCCGATCTCGAACGCCTGGCCCAACGCGCCGAAGCCGAGCTTGCCCGCCCGCTGCCCCTGACCACCCCTGCGCGTGCGGCCTTGCTGGAAATGGCTGACGGCGACGGCCGCGCGCTTCTCAACCTCGTCGAACAGGTCGCGGCCTGGGACGCACCCACTGAGCTCGATACCGAGGCGCTGGGCAAACGGCTGGCCCGGCGCGCGGCGAAATACGACAAGAGCGGCGAGGAACATTACAACCTGATCTCCGCCCTGCACAAATCGGTGCGCGGCTCGGACCCGGATGCCGCCCTCTACTGGCTGGCGCGGATGATCGCGGGCGGCGAGGACCCGCGCTTCCTTGCCCGCCGGATCACCCGCATGTCGGTCGAGGACATCGGCCTTGCCGATCCGCAGGCACAAAGCGTCTGCCTGCACGCATGGGAGGTCTATGAACGCCTCGGCAGCCCCGAAGGAGAACTCGCCCTCGCGCAGGCGGTCACCTATCTGGCGCTGGCGCCGAAGTCGAACGGGGCCTATGTCGCCTGGAAAGGCGCGCAGAAACTGGCGAAATCCACCGGTTCCGTCCCGCCGCCCAAGCATATCCTGAACGCGCCCACCAAGCTGATGAAGGATCAGGGCTATGGGACGGGTTATGCCTATGACCATGACGCCGAGGACGGCTTTTCCGGCCAGAACTACTTTCCCGATGGCGTCAAGCGCCCCGTCCTCTACGCGCCCCCCGAACGCGGGTTCGAACGCGAGCTGACCAAGCGGCTTGAGTACTTCGCCAAGCTGCGCGCCCGGCGGCAGGGTGAATGACCGGCGGGCGCGCGCCCCGATCCGCCTCCAGAACTGTCGCCCTTCATCTTGCCGGAAATACTCAATGGCCCGCCGATCGGGGCGGCAACCACCAGCGACGGGAACGTTCTGCAGGCACCGCGCCACTAACCCCGCAGCACCGCGCCGGGGTTCATGATGCCGACTGGGTCCAGCGCCGCCTTGATCGCGCGCATCGCCTCCAGCTTTGCCGGATCGCCATAGCGCTCCAGATCATCAACTTTCAGGCGCCCTATCCCGTGCTCGGCGCTCACCGATCCTTCCATCGCATGCACCAGATCGTGCACGCAGCGCGACACCGCGTCGCGCTGGGACGCATGCGCCGCGCGGTCGCGGCCGGATTGCGGGAACACATTGAAATGCAGGTTCCCGTCGCCCAGATGCCCGAAGCAGTTGATGCGGAAGTTGTCGATCAGGGCCAGCGCCTCGGTGGCTTGCACGATGAATGCGGCCACCGCGCCCAGCGGCACCGAAACGTCATGGCTGGTCACCGCGCCAACAAGGCGGTTCGCCTCGGGGATCGATTCGCGCACCGCCCAGAACTCCGCACGCTGCCCCTCGGATTGGGCGATCACGCCATCCTCGACCAGCCCGGCCTCCAGCGCTGCGGCAAACAGATCCTCGAGCATCACCTCGGGCGCAGGTCCCGCCTCCGAAAGCCCCAGATCGACCAAAACCATCCACGCGGGCGGCACGGCGAAGGGCTGGCGCACCTGCGGCATGGTTTCGGCCAGAAACCGCAGCCCCATGCCCGACATCAGCTCGAACGCCGAAATCCCCTCGCCAATGCTGGCCTGTGCCAGCGTCAGAAGGTCCAGCGCCGCGTCCGGACCCCGCACCACCATCAACGCCGCGCCACGACGCACCGGGCGGGGATACAGCCGCAGGCAGGCGGCGGTGATGACGCCCAGCGTGCCCTCGGACCCGATCAGCAGGTTGCGCAGGTCATAGCCGGTGTTGTCCTTGCGCAGCCGCCGCAACCCGTTCCAGACCGCGCCATCGGGCAGCACCGCCTCCAGCCCCAGACACAGGTCGCGCGCATTGCCATAGCGCAGCACGTTCACCCCGCCCGCGTTGGTGGCCAGCAGGCCCCCGATCCGAGCCGATCCCTCGGACGCGAGCGCAAGCGGAAACAGGCGGCCTTCAGTGGCGGCGGCGGCCTGCACATCGGCCAGTATCGCGCCCGCCTCGGCGATCAGCAGGTTTTCGCGCGGGTGCACCGACCTGATCGCCCGCATCGCCGACAGCGATAGCACCAGCGGCGGCGCACCTTCGGGCATCACCTGGCCGCCGACCAACCCCGTGCCGCCGCCCAGCGGCACGATCCCAACACGCGCGTCCGCACAGGCCCGCACGATCGTCGCCACCTCGTCGGTACAGTGCGGGACCGCCACGGCGCCCGCCTGCCCGTGCCAGCGTCCGCGCGGTTCCTCCAGCTCGCCCGGCGCGGCGGCACGCAGCCGCCCCGGTGGCAGCATCGCGGACAGACGCTCCAGAAACGCAGCATCACAAGGCGCACGCATGGACTCCTCCTCGGGGTTGGGGCGCGTGTGGCCCCCGCACCGGGCGTGCGGGGTGGGTGGGTGGGCGCA
>SKKS01000308.1 GCA_007123625.1 Paracoccaceae bacterium | reverse complement strand
GCAGGAAGAATTCGGCCTCGACCCCGGTCTTGACATGAAGGCCCTTGTCGGCGGCGGCGGCAATCTGGCGGCGCAGGACATTGCGCGGCGCCTGGGACACGTCCTGTCCGTCCATCACGCAGTTGGCCGCGACCCAGGCGACCTCGGGCTTCCAGGGCATCTGGATGACCGAGTCCGGGTCCGGTAGCGCCAGCATGTCCGGGTGCGCGGGCGTCAGGTCCAACCAGGTGGCGAAACCTGCAAACCCGGCGCCATCGGCCTGCATGTCGGCAATGGCCTGCGCGGGTACCAGTTTTGCCCGTTGCCCGCCGAACAGGTCGGTAAAGGAAATCATGAAATACTTGATGCCGCGTTCGCGCGCGTAGTTTGCAAGATCGAGCGTCATGATGGTGTTGTCCCTGTTGGTCGCTTCTGATTGAGAAACGCGGGCCGAACTTTTGTCCGACCCGCGCCTGTGGTTCGTCAGTATCCGGTCCCGGGCTTGCCGGGGTACCAGTCGGTGCCTGCCAGCGGCACTTGCGCCATGGCCGCCGCCTCCATCGTCACGGCGCACAGGTCTTCTGGTTCCAGATTGTGCAGGTGGTTGTGCCCGCAGGCGCGCGCGATGGTCTGCGCTTCCAGTGTCATCACCTTGAGGTAATTGCGCAACCGCCGCCCCGCCGCCACTGGGTCCAGCCGCGCGGCCAGTTCCGGGTCCTGCGTGGTGATGCCCGCAGGGTCGCGGCCTTCGTGCCAGTCGTCATAAGCCCCGGCGGTGGTGCCCAGCGCCTGATACTCTGCCTCGAACCGGGGATCATTGTCGCCCAGCGCAACCATTGCCGCCGTACCGATGGACACCGCATCCGCGCCCAGCGCCAGCGCCTTGGCCACATCCGCGCCGGTGCGGATCCCGCCCGACACGATCAGCTGCACCTCGCGGTGCATGCCCAGATCCTGCAACGCGCGCACCGCAGGGCGGATGCAGGCCAGAGTGGGCAGGCCCACATGTTCGATGAACACATCCTGCGTGGCCGCGGTGCCGCCCTGCATGCCGTCGATCACCACCACATCGGCGCCCGCCTTGACCGCCAGGGCAGTGTCGTAATAGGGGCGCGTGGCGCCGACCTTGACATAAATCGGCACCCGCCAGCCGGTGATCTCGCGTAGTTCCATCAGCTTGATTTCCAGATCGTCCGGCCCGGTCCAGTCCGGATGTCGGCAGGCCGAGCGCTGGTCGATCCCCTTGGGCAGGGTGCGCATTTCAGCCACGCGGTCGGAAATCTTCTGGCCCAGAAGCATCCCGCCGCCGCCGGGCTTGGCGCCCTGGCCCACAACCACCTCGATCGCATCGGCGCGGCGCAGGTCATCGGGGTTCATGCCGTAGCGCGAGGGCAGGTATTGATAAACCAGCTTGGTGGAGTGCCCGCGCTCTTCGGGCGTCATGCCGCCGTCGCCGGTGGTGGTCGATGTCCCGGCGGCCGACGCCCCTCGCCCCAGCGCTTCCTTGGCTTGCGCCGACAGCGCGCCAAAGCTCATGCCCGCGATGGTGATGGGGATGTCCAGCTCGATCGGGGTCTTGGCGAACCGCGTGCCCAGCGTGACGCGCGTGTCGCATTTCTCGCGGTAGCCTTCGAGCGGATAGCGGCTGATCGACGCCCCCAGAAACAGCAGGTCATCGAAATGCGGCACCCGACGCTTGGCGCCCCCCCCGCGAATGTCATAGATGCCGGTCGCCGCCGCGCGCCGGATCTCGGCGTTGATCGCATTGGAAAAGGTCGCGGACTGGATCGGCTGCGTGCGGGGAATGGTGCGGTCCTGTTCGGTCATGATGTGCCCCTTCAGTAGGCGCCGACATTGTCGATGTCGAAGTTATACAGCTTCCGGGCCGACCCGTAGCGGCGAAAATCCTCGGGGCGGGCATCGATCCCGGCGCGTTCCAGCAGGTCCCGCAGCAACTCCAGGTGTTCCGGGCGCATGTCCTTTTCGATGCAGTCGGCGCCCAGGCTTTTCACACTGCCGCGCACGAACAGCCGCGCCTCGTAGAGAGAATCGCCCAGCGCCTCGCCCGCGTCGCCGCAGACCACCAGATTGCCCGCCTGCCCCATGAAGGCCGACATGTGCCCGATGTTGCCCTGCACCACGATGTCGATGCCCTTCATCGATATGCCGCAGCGCGAGGCCGCGTTGCCCTTGATCACCAGCAACCCGCCGCGCCCGGTGGCGCCCGCGTACTGGCTGGCATCGCCGTCGATGATGACCATGCCGGACATCATGTTTTCGGCCACCCCCGGCCCGGCGGACCCGGCAACATGCACGGTCGCCTGCTTGTTCATCCCGGCGCAATAGTATCCGGTGGAGCCGCGCACCGTCACCTCGATCGGCGCATCAAGCCCGACAGCTATGGCGTGCGCCCCGCGCGGATTCAGGATTTCCCAACTTGTGGCGTTGGTCTGTGCCGCCTGCGCCTGCAAGGCGGCGTTGGCGTCGCGCAGGGTCTGGGTCGCAAGGTCGATGCTCTGCATGGTCAGTGGCTCCAGAAATAGACAGTCGCGGGCTCGGGCTCCCACACGCGGGCGTTTTCGATCCCCGGAAGGCCCACCAGTGCGCGGTATTCCGACCCGAAGGCCACATACTGGTCGGTTTCGGCCATGACCGCAGGCTTGCAGGCGATGGGGTCGCGCACCACGCCAAAGCCGTCTTTCGTGCCCACAACGAAGGTGAAGAACCCGTCCAGATCATCCAGCGCGCCTTCGAGCGCTTCGCCCAGACTGGCGCCGTTCTGCATTTTCCAGGTCAGATAGGCGGCGCCCACCTCGGTGTCGTTTTCGCTTTCGATGCGCATGCCCTGGTGGCGCAGCTTCCGGCGCAGGTTGTTGTGGTTCGAAAGCGACCCGTTGTGCACAAGACACTGGTCGGCGCCGGTGGAAAACGGATGCGCGCCCTGGGTGGTGACGGCGGATTCGGTGGCCATGCGCGTGTGGCCAATCCCGTGGCTGCCCGCCATGCTGCGCAGGTCGAACCGTTCGGACACATCGCGCGGCAGGCCGACTTCCTTGAATATCTCGATCCGTTCGCCCGCGCTCATCACCCGCAGGCCGGGGCGGAGGGTGGCCAGCGCAGCGCGCGCCGCCTCGGCCTGATCGCCCGGCAGGTACAGCACCGCGTGGCTGTCGCGGCGCGTCATCTGCACGTCCGCGCCAAGCGCCGCGCCCAGATCGGCGGCCAGCGTTTCAAAATCCGCCTCGGGGGCTTCGGACTGAACCGTCAGCTTGACCTGCCCACCGGTATCGGCGCCATAGATCGCGATTCCCGCGCTGTCAGGGCCGCGATCGGTCATCGTGATCAGCATATCTGACAGCAGCTCCCCCAGCTGGGGCTTAAGCGCCGCGTCCTTGAGAAACAATCCGACGATTCCGCACATATCCACCGCTCCATTGCGATTGCGCCTGCGCAGGACGCTAGCAGTGTGCTGCGCGAAGATCAATTAAGAAGAATAAATTATTCATCTAAAGAAATGCGGCACCGCTCGCTTTGCCTGTTTTCCGGGCACTTTCCCATCCCCTTAGCCGTGTTGCGGATAGGCGATGATCGACAGATACCGCGCCGGCAGTTTTTCCAGCCCCTCTGGCCCATGCGGCGCGTCTGCGTCGAAAAAAAGCGTGTCACCGGGGCGCAGATGATACAGCCGATCGCTGTGGCGATACATCAACTCGCCCTCCAGCATGTAGATCGTCTCGATCCCACCATGCTGGAACGTGGGGAAAACATCGGATTCGACTGTCAGCGTGATCAGGTAGGGCTCGACCATCACCCCGCTGGCGTTGGCCCCGATATGGCCCAGAAGGTTGTATTGATGGCCCGCGCGTGTGCCTGCCCGCGCAATCTCGACCCCTTCGCCGGCACGGGTATGGACGGCTTCGCGGTGTTCCTCGAAACGGCGGAAAAAAGATGTGATCGGCACGCTGAGCGCGTTTGCCAGGGTCTGCAATGTGGTCAGCGACGGGGATGTGTTGCCGTTCTCGATCTTGGACAACATGCCGATGGACAATCCCGTCAAGCCCGCAAGCTCGGCCACGGTGATGCCCTTCTGGTGGCGAAAGGCGCGGACCTCGCGACCGATGGCGACTTCGAGCACCTTCTCGCGCTCGTCGCGCAGGCTGTGCGGGTCCTGACGCAGCGGTATGTCCGGTTTCATCGATTCCCCGGGGCTTGGGCGCGCAAGTCCGGCGCGCGCGTGAAGGTTTCCTCGGAGGATAGTTTCAATGCACCGCGATGAAAACCCGCCCGCGGCTCAGAACACCGACCGGGCCGCTGTCAAAAGCGCGTGGTGCAGGCTTTGGGCCGAAGACCGTGGGCCAAGAACGTGCAAACCACCACCGTCACGGATGACAAAGCAGCCCAGATGCTCGATCACGCTACGCCGGGCGGTGCCGGGGTGCATCCGGTCCATGTCCAGATTGCACAGCCGCTCGAACAACTGCGCCAGCATTTCGCCGCGCAGGTCGAACCGGACCCAGGCATCGCTTTGGTCAGTCACGCTGGCACAACTGCCCAGCCGGTCGCGCAGGGTCGCAGCGATGTCCGCATGATCGGGATACGGAGCCGCAACCATCCACGCCCCCGGACCGATCCAGAAGGCCGCAAATCCCGCGCCCTGCACATACCCGGCCACGTCCGGAGACGGGACGCCCAGCAGATCGGCCAGCGCGGCGGCACACGTGGCATCCTGCCCCTGCCGCGCCGCGACCGAGGCCAGCGCCCAGTCCGGGGATTCGGAAATGGTCACCGGTCCGATGGTGTCCGAGCGCGCGCTGTCACCGCCAAGCGCTGTCATGGGGGCCAGATCATGCACGAAGCCGCTCTCCCTCTGGGTCGATGAAATGGGGCGAGACGACCTCGACCTCGATATCCTTGCCGGTCAGGGGCGAGGCCGCGCGCAGCACCGCGCCCACGCGATCCTCGCCCGATTTCAGGAACCCCAGCGCGATGTAGGACCCAAGGTTCGGCGAATAACAGGCCGAGGTGACATAGCCCAGATCGTTGGCGGCCACCGCCTTGGCGCCGAGTTCCAGCAGGTGCGCGCCTGCGGGCACCTGCGCTTGTGG
>SKKS01000397.1 GCA_007123625.1 Paracoccaceae bacterium | reverse complement strand
GTGAAGCGCGAGGGCAGCATCAGGCAATGCACGTTTTCGGGGCCCAGCGCATCGGCGGCGATGGTGGCCACCAGCGCCGAATCGACCCCGCCCGAAAGCCCGATAACCGCGCGGGTGAACCCGGACTTGCGCAGGTAATCCCCGGTGCCCATCACCATTGCGTGGTAATCCTGCTCCAGATCGTCGGGGACCGGGGCGCGCTCACCGGGCTGCGCGCGCCAGCCCTCGGGCGTGCGGAGGAAGTCGACATGCGCCAGGGTCGCGCCAAAGGGGGGCAACTGCACCGCCAGCGCACCGCCGGGGTTCAGCACGAAGCTGGCGCCGTCAAAGACCTGATCGTCCTGCCCGCCCAGCAGGTTCAGGTAAACCAGCGGCAAGCCTGTCTCGACCACGCGCGCGACCATGTGCTGCATCCGGGTGTCAAGGCGGCCGCGCGCATAGGGCGAGCCGTTTGGAACCAACAGCAGTTCCGCCCCCGATTCCGCCTGCGCTTCGGCCACATCTTCGAACCAGGCATCTTCGCAGATCGGCACGCCGATACGCAAAGCCCCCAGCGCCACCGGCCCGCAGATGTCCGACGAGGTGTACAGCCGGTGTTCGTCGAACACGTTGTCGTTGGGCAGATGGTGCTTGCGCACAATGGCCTGTACCCGCCCCCCGGCCAGCACGAACCACGCGTTGAACACCTGCCCGCCCGCGTGCAGCGGGGCCCCGATGCCGATGGCCGGGCCGTCGGCGCAGGCGGTGGCCAGCGCTTCGATTTCGGCGCGGCAATCGGCGGCAAACGCCGGGCGCCGCACCAGATCCTGCGTCTGATAGCCGGTCAGGAACATCTCGGGCAAGGCCAGCAGGTCGGCACCGGCGGTGCGCGCCGCGTCCCATGCCTTGCGCGCCAGCGCGGCGTTTCCGGCCAGATCGCCCAATGTGGGGTTCAACTGGGCAAGCGTCAGGCGAAATCGGTCGGTCATGGCAGTCCCTGTAGCCGCGCGCCGCCCGCAAGGGGCAACTTCGGGCGTTGTCATAGCACGCCGACCGTCGGGGGAAAGCCGGTTATGACCTCCCGCATCACGGCACAGGTTGCCACATGGGGCAGGCCAAGTCGCGCATACGGCGCATCGCGGCCCGCCCGGAGCCTTGCCCAAGCGCGCTGGCTCCACTAGGCTCTGCGCAATTGGCGGGGCGCGCGGGGGTCTGCGGTGAGGCCCCGAAGCGACGGAGGGTGCGGCTCAGATGGCGCGAAACGGTTTTGGCGGTGGCAAGGGCGCGCGCGTGGCGTTTCTTGCGACGGTGTCCGGGGTGGCGATGGCGGCCGGAGTTCTGGCCCAGGGCGTCGATGGCACCATGACCCGCCAGTATGACGACGGTGGCATCTACGAGGGCCAGTTCCGCGACGGATTGCAACACGGGCAGGGCACTTACCGCCTGCCCAACGGATTCGAATACACCGGCGAATGGGTCGCGGGGGCGATCACCGGGCAGGGCGTGGCGCGCTATCCCAACGGCTCGGTCTTTGAGGGGGCCTTTGTCGACGGGCGCCCGCACGGTCAGGGGCTGATGACCTTTGCCGACGGATCGACCTTCGAAGGCGACTGGGTGGAGGGCCGGATCGAAGGCGAGGGTCGGCGCGAATATGACACGGGCGTCGTCTTTACCGGAAGCTTCCTCGACGGTCAGCCTCACGGTCGCGGCGTGATGGAACGCCCTGACGGCTACCGCTACGAAGGCGACTGGGTCGAAGGCGCGCGCGAGGGGGAAGGCACCATCACCTATGCTGACGGCGCCGTCTATACCGGCGAAGTGCGCGCCGACCTGCGCCACGGGCAAGGGCGGCTTGAGCGGCCCGACGGGTTGATCTACGAAGGTGAGTGGTCCGAAGGTCAGTTGCACGGCGATGGGCGGCTGGTTCAATCGGACGGTGACATCTATGAAGGCAGCTTCAGAGGCGGGCTGCGCCACGGGGTGGGCCGGGTGATCCACGCGGATGGGCGCATCTTCGACGGCAGTTTCGAAAACGACCTTCGTCAGGGACTCGGCGTCCTGCAAGGCCCTGACGGTCTGCGGTTCGAGGGCGCGTGGGTCGAAGGCCGGATCGAGGGCGAAGGGCGGCTGGTGCAGCCCGATGGCTCGGTCTACGAGGGCAGTTTTCGCGGCGGTCAACCCGACGGGCGGGGCCGGATCACCTATGCCGATGGCGCCAGCTACGAAGGCGAATGGGCCGCGGGCCAGTTCCAGGGCGAAGGCCGCGCCGATTTCGGCGATGGGATGATATACGAGGGCGGTTTCGCCGAAGGGTTGAGTGACGGTCAGGGGATCATGACTTTTCCTGACGGTCGCGAATACACGGGCCAGTGGCGCGCGGGCGAGATGCACGGACAGGGCGAGATGCGCTTCCCCGATGGCAGTTTCTATCGCGGCGCGTTCTCGGACGGAGAGCGCGACGGGCACGGACGCATCGAACTGGCCGACGGCTTTGCATACGAAGGCCAATGGGTTGCTGGACGGATTGAAGGTGTCGGGGTCGCCACATACAGCAGCGGCGATGTCTACGAAGGCGAGTTCCGTGATGGCCAGCGCCATGGCGAGGGGGTGTTGCGCTATGCGACCGGGCAGACCGTGGCCGGGAGCTGGGAGGACGGCGTTCTGGTCGAACCCGACGCCGCCGCCGCGCAGGCCGTTGGCGACTGAGCAGCCCTTGCGCGCGGTTGTGAGGGTCGGAGCAAGGGCGCCGTGGTGTGGATCGCCCCCATGCCGTGCCCACCCACCCGCGCCTGCACGCCATGGGGGCGATCCCTGCCGGGACCTACGGCAAGGCGTTCCGCAGCAAGGCGTTTCGGGGGCCAAGAACTGATCACGCGTCCGGGCGACTTTTTCCTCGCCCGGGCATCTGGCCCAACTGAAAACAGAAAAGCCCCGCATGTCCGATCCCCTGGTCTTCGACAGCCGCTATTCCTGGGCGCGCCTGGCTGTCACGCTGGCAATTGCAACGATCGGCAATGTGGGTATGTGGTCGGTCGTGGTCATCATGCCTGCGGTGCAGGCGGAGTTCGATGTATCGCGCGCGGATGTCTCGCTGCCCTATACGCTGACCATGTTGGGCTTTGCGTTGGGCAATCTGCTCATCGGCCGCGCGGTCGACCGTTTCGGCATCACCTGGGCGTTGGTTGGTGCGGCGCTGGTGACAGGGCTTGGGTACACAGCAGCGGCCTTCAGCCCGTCGCTGGCGGTCCTGTCGGCGGTGCATTTCATCATCGGGCTGGGGACAGCGGCCAGCTTCGGGCCGCTGATCGCCGATATCTCGCTCTGGTTTCATCGGCGCCGGGGGATTGCGGTCGCGGTCGCCGCCAGCGGCAACTACCTGTCCGGCGCCATCTGGCCGATGCTGCTGGCGGGCGTTCTGGCTGAACACGGCTGGCGCGCGGTCTGTCTGGTGCTCGCACTTGCGGTCTCGGCTCTTGTGGTGCCGCTTGCGGTGCTTTTGCGCCCACGGGTTCCGGACCTGAGCATGGCCGCTTCGGCGGCGGCGGCCGACCGCGCGCGGGCAGGGGTCGGGTTTTCGCCGCGCGCGCTGACGTGGATGCTGGCGGCGGCGGGCGTGGGGTGCTGCGTGGCGATGGCGATGCCGCAGGTCCATATCGTGGCACTCTGCGTGGACATGGGCTTCGGCCCGGCGGTGGGCGCCGAGATGCTGTCGCTCATGCTCATGGGCGGAGTGCTGTCGCGGCTGGTCTCGGGGATGATCGCGGACCGTCTGGGCGGGGTGCGCACGCTGCTGATCGGATCGGTGCTGCAGATGCTGGCGCTTGGGCTTTACCTGCGGGCGGGCGATCTGGTGTCGCTTTACCTGGTGTCGCTGATCTTCGGGTTGGCGCAGGGGGGGATCGTGCCGGCCTATGCGCTGATCGTGCGCGAATACATGCCCGCCCGCGAGGCCGGCGCACGGGTAGGGTTTGTGATCATGGCAACGATTCTGGGTATGGCGCTGGGGGGCTGGATGTCAGGGTGGATCCACGATGTGACCGGGGCTTACCAACTGGCCTTTGTCAATGGAATCGTGTGGAACGCCTTCAACATCGCAGTTGTGCTGACAATCCTGTGGCGCAGCCTGCCGCATCTGCGCCGCGACCCTGCAAGCACCTGATACGGGGCGGTTCTTTCGCTTGCGCCTCCAACCCTGGCATGTATTGTATGCACATGATTGATTCAGGACGGTTCGAAGAATTGCGCGCGATCATGGGGCAGGATTTCGCAATCCTGATCGACCAGGCAGTGCTGGACATGCAGGCGCCGCTTGCGACGCTGGCACGCGTGTGTGCCGGTGGCGCGGAACAAGGCGAAATCGGGTTCGCGCTGCATACCTTGTACGGCATTGCGTCGAACATCGGCTGCACCGAGATCTGCGCGCATTGCACCGAAGGGCGCAAGGCGCTGGACGCGGGGCAGTTTGACGCGTCCGTCGCGCAGGTGATCATGGCCGAGATTGAAGCCTGTCGCGCGACACTTGTCTGCGCCGTGACGGACCCGGCGCAAAAGGGTTGAGCGCGATCAGATTTCAAGCAGCACCGAAGCGATCCCGAAGTACATCAGAACGCCCAGCACATCGGCGATCGAGGTTACCAGTGGACCCGACGCCGCCGCCGGGTCGCGGTCGAACTTGGCAAAGATGAACGGCAGACACATGCCCAGCAGCGCGCCCATCAGCACGATGATCACCATCGACAGTGCCACCACCAGCGCGATTTCCGGCCCGCCGCGCCACACCCCGATCAGGGATACAGCAAACGCCATCGTCAGCCCCAGCGCCAATGCGATCACAGCCTCGCGCCCCAGAAGCCAGCCGAAATCCGACGTCCGCACATCGCCGGTGGCCAGCGCGCGCACCATCAGCGTGGCCGATTGCGTGCCCGCATTCCCGCCCGAGGCGATCAGCAGCGGCAGGAAGAACAGCAGCGACAGGTGCGCGGCGATAGTGTCCTCGAACGCGGCGATGCCTGCCCCCGAGAAGATGTTGCCGAAAACCAGAAGCACCAGCCAGTAGATCCGCGCCTTGTAGAGCACCGCAATCGTCGCCTCGGCCACCGAAGTTTCGAAGGGCGCGACCAT
>SKKS01000358.1 GCA_007123625.1 Paracoccaceae bacterium | reverse complement strand
TCAGCCGTGGGCGGCACGACCGATGTGACCCAGCGTGTGGTCGATGTCGTCTTCGGCGCGATGGCACAGGCCGCGCCGCGCATCGCGCCCGCCGCGCCTTTCGGGACAACCGGGGTCGCCACGGTTTCGGGGCATCATCCGGAGACCGGGAAATACTATGTCGCGGTTTATCCCTATCCGGGCGGCTACGGCGGCAGCCATGCATCGGATGGTCTGGTGAACGGAACTCCGCCGGGGTCGATGGCGAAATTCATGTCGGTAGAGATGTCCGAACACCGCTATCCGGTCCGGTTCGAGTACCTCGGCATTCGCGAAGGATCTGCCGGCGCGGGGCACCACAGGGGAGGTTGCGGCACGATCTACGGGATCGAAACGCATGCCTCGGCGATCGTCTCGGTTCTGGGTGACCGTGTCGACAGTGCCCCGTTCGGGGTTCACGGTGGCAAGGCCGCCGCACCCAACATCGTGCGGTTTCGAACGCAGGGGCAGGATTGGGTTCCGCCGATGCGCAGCAAGGCGACCAAGGTGCCATTCGGTATTGGCGACAGTCTGCACCTCGGATCGCCCGGAGGCGGTGGTTATGGCGACCCATTGCTGCGTGAACCGGCCGCCGTGGAGGATGATCTGAACGACGGCCTGATCGATGAGGCGACTGCAACCGAGGTTTACGGCGTGGTCATCGGCAGCCAGCGAAGCATTTTCGGCAGGCCGGTCTATCGCATCGACGAAGAAGGAACCCGGGACCGACGCAGCGGGCTTTGTTCAGCGGACAACGCAGAATCATGACACTTTCGGACCCTCAGAACTGATCTCCCGTCCTCCTGCGATGGTCGATGCGGATCTGGCACATTTTGTGCCGGCAAAGGCGTGACAAAGGCATCGGCAACCCGGTACTGTTACTGAGACGCCGGAGTTCGAGACATGAATATCAAGCTGGAGACGATTACCCATCCGAAAGCCTCGACGCTGCTTTCGGATCGCTTGCGGGATCTGATAGTTTCGGGAAGCGTGAAGCCCGGAGAAACGCTCCCGCCCGAGCGAGAGCTGGTGGCCACCTCTGGCCTCAGTCGCGGCTCGGTGAGAGAGGCGCTCAAGATACTGGAAACCGAAGGGCTGGTCGAGGTGCGGCTCGGACGCGCGGGCGGCTCGCGGGTTACAGTGCCGAAGCGTGCGGGTCTGGTGCGGTCGGTCGAGACCTATCTGCGCGCAAATTCCATTGGCTTGCGCGAACTGCTGGACTGCCGCATCGCTATCGAACCGATGCTGGCGCGATTGTGTGCCCTCAACCGGACCGAGCCGGAGCTTGAACACCTTCACGCGCTGCATCGGGATTTCATGGAAACCCTGACCGACGTCAAGCGCTACAGGTCACTGAACTTCGAGTGGCATCGCTGCATCGCGCGCGCCAGCCGGAACGATCCTCTGATTGCGCTGATGGAAGCCATTTCGGCCCCTATTCTCGCCGCCTCGGGGTTTGAACGTGCTACCTCGCCGATAACCCGTCAGAGCGCCGTTCGCGCGCACCAGGAAATTCTTGGCGCGATCGAGCGACAGGACGCCGAGGCGGCCGCCAAGGCCATGGAACGGCATCTGTCGGCCTATTCCGGTATCGTGGACCGTATATCCGGCGAGGATTGATTCCGCTCAACTCTCGAGCACGATGCGCCCGGTAACCTGACCGGATTTCAGCTTCTCAAGCGCTTCGTTGGCGTCATCCTTCTTCATCCGCATGATCGGCATGGGCATAAGCTTCCCCTGCCTGGCCAGTTCGGCAACCGCCCTGAGATCCCCAAGACTGCCGGTGGCACTGCCGATTATGCTTCGTGGCCGGAAAATCATCCCGGCAAGCGAAAGCTGCAGGTCGCCCCCTGCAACGCCCAGCAGCACAAGCTTTCCGTTCTTTGCAAGGCATTCCAGTCCGGTGCTTGCGGTGGTCGTGTTGTTGACGAAATCCATGGCCGCCGGAACGGGGCCGCCTGCCGCCGCAAGGATTTGCGCCACCACGTTATCGGCGGTGCCGTCGATCACATGCGTCGCGCCGGCCTCGCGCGCGGCTTCAAGCTTTGTCGCGTCGATATCCACGACGATCGTTTTCTCATGTCCCAGCGCGCGCAGCATCCCCAGCGCGGCGTGACCGAGGCCGCCCGCGCCGATCAGCAGAACCGGGCGCTCGGGGTCAAGCGGCTGGAGTTTGCGGATTGCCGAATAGACGGTGATCCCCGAACAGGCGAGCGTGGCGGCAAAGGCCGGGTCGACATCACCGAAATCCACCAGATATCGCGGATGCGGCACGACCACGTGAGAGCCGAAACCGCCATGGCGCACCACGCCGATGGCAGCGGGCTTGTCACAGAGGTTCTCCTGATCGGAGGTGCAGCGCTCGCAGGTCCCGCAACCAAGCCACGGAAACACGATGCGCCGGTCCCCGACAGCGATGCCCTCGGCTTCTGGCCCGACCTTCACGACGGTGCCCAGGACCTCATGACCCGGCGCGCGCGGAAGCTCCACGCCGCGATCCGTCAGGCGCAGGACCTTGCCGCCGCCGAGGTTGTATTCACCCTTCCAGAAATGCAGGTCCGAATGGCACACACCGCAATGTGAAACCTTCAGCACCACCTCGCTGCCCTGTGGCTCGGGGTCGGGGAGGTCCATTTGTTGCAGCGGTTTTCCGTTCTCTACGACAGCCCAAAGCTTCATGGTTCTCTCCTGTTTTCCGGGTTCAAGGGCGCAAGCGGGATGTCGAGATCAAGCAAGAGATAGGAAAACGACTTTCCGTGTGTGTCCAGATTGAGTGATGTGTTCACGCCGCCTTCCAGTGCGTTCTCCAGCACGAAATTGAGCGCATGCAGATGCGCGATTTCGTATCGCGTGATGGGGCCGCGAAACAGGTCCGGGAAGCTGCGCGCCAGCAACGACGGTGTCAGCCCCGCCCGAACCGTCTCCCAGTATTCGGCGCGCGACACGAACACCGCGATGTTCGAGGTGTCACCCTTGTCACCGGCGCGGGCGGTTGCGATTTCGGACAGTCGGATCATGTCGCTCATGCTACCAGAATCTCGACTTTGGGGCGCACGGCTTCGCGCGAGATCAGGGCGGTGCGTGTCATGACCGTCGGAATGACCTGACCCCGGACACCACCGCCGCCAGCCGGCCCGGCGATCCAGAGCCCCTCCATTTCATCGACAAGCGCGCGCGCAAGCCGTTCCTCACCAGAGCACAGCGTTGCGTGCAGGCGGATGTCGCGATAGTCCGCGTCAATGCCCTGCGCGGCTTTGGCCGTGGCATGCAGCGAGGCGTGTCCGATGAGGTCCGTGCGGAGTGGCTCGGTCAGGCCGTGCACATCGCGCATTCGTTCCACGAGGACGCTCGCTGCCAGCCTGGCCCGGGGCAGGGCGCCGGATCCCGCGTAACTGATGCCGGCTTCGGCCCGGAAGCCGCCATCGTAACCGATCGTGACCTTCAGGTTTTCGGGCCGAATGCGGCCATTTCCGCCGGAGACCGCGATTCTGTCCTGCCCCGCCTCGATGATCTGCGCCGCGCTGAAATCCGCCGTGACGTCCGGGGTCAGATAGGCGGCGGGATCGTGGACTTCGTACAGCAGTTGCTCAAGCACGGTTTCGCGGGTGACAAAGCCACCGATTCCCGCGAGCTTGGTGATGGTCGCGTCGCCGTTCTCTGCGACCTCGGCGATCGGATACCCCAGCCGCGCCAGTCCCGGCACTTCCTTGCGCCCCGGGTCGGCGAAATAGCCGCCGGTGATCTGGAAGCCGCATTCAAGCAGGTGGCCGATCATTGTCGCGGCGCCCAGTCGTTGCCAGTCGTCGGCGCGCCATCTGAAATGATGCATCAGCGGGGCCACGACGAGCGAAGGATCGGCCACGCGTCCGGTAATGACGATATCCGCGCCGGCATCCAGCGCCGCCACGATCGGCTCCGCCCCGAGATACGCATTGGCCCCGATCATTTGGCGCCCGACCGCGCCTGCCGTGCAGTCCGCGTCGGCGAGACGGTGGTCCGGTCCAATCGCATGCGACACGTCATCCCCCTCGACCACACCGATCTTGAGCCCCGTCATGCCCAGTTCGCGCGCGATCTCCAATACGGCGGCGGCCGCGCCCGCCGGGTTCGCCGCGCCCATGTTGGTCACGATGCGCGTGCCCCGTGCGCGGCAGGCGGGCAATACCAGACGAATCCGGCGTTCAAGGGTCGGGTTGTAGCCCCGGTCCCGTTGTGCGTGTCGTGCGCGCTGAGAATGGGCAAGCGTGCGCTCTGCCAGACCCTCGAAAAACAGGTAATCCAGAGCGCCACGCTCCACGAGGTCGAGCGCAGGTTCCATCCGGTCGTTGGCGAAACCTGCGCCACATCCGATACGCACGACGGCCCCGGCAGCATCGCGCCCCGGTTCAGTCGCCATTAAAGCAGACGCTCTTGGTATAAAGGAACGCCTCGATATGCTCGGGGCCGCCTTTCCAGCCATAGCCGCTCTGCTTGAAGCCACCGAAGCCCACGCCCGGATCGATCAGCCCGTAACAGTTCACCCAGATCGTGCCGGCCTGAATGCCGTGGGCCATCTTCATGGCCGTACCCAGATTCTCGGTCCACACCGCTCCGCCGAGGCCATATTGCGTGTCGTTCGCCATACGCAGGGCTTCGTCGGCATCATCGAAGGGGATCACCGAAATCACCGGCCCGAAAATCTCCTCTCGGGCGATGGTCATGTCGTTGCTGACCCCGGAGAACACCGTCGGCGGCACAAAATATCCACCCGCTAGGTCGCCGCCAAGCCGTTCGCCGCCCGACACCAGCGTCGCACCCTCGCGACTGCCCGTATCCAGATAGCCAAGAACCCGGTCGAGTTGCTTTTGCGAAATAAGCGGCCCCAGTTTCACGTCCGGGTCGAGCCCGTCACCGACCTTGAGCGTCTTGCCGAAATCGGCGACACGCTGGGCGAAATCGTCGGCAATCTCACGCTGAACGAAAAGGCGCGTGCCCGCGTAGCAGATCTGACCGGTGTTGTTGAACACCGCCATCGCCGCGCCGGGCACCGCCTTGTCGAGATCGGCATCGGCAAAGACGATATCGGGGGACTTGCCGCCAAGTTCCAG
>SKKS01000296.1 GCA_007123625.1 Paracoccaceae bacterium | reverse complement strand
GTGCTCGCGCTGCTGAATGACGGCGCGTCCGTGGGTCCGGAGGGCGTGGACGTGGCGGAACCCGTCTATGGCGCGCCCGCGCGCTGGGTCCCGGCCAGCGCGCGCGAAGACGCCGCGTTGACCGGCGCCACCGTGGTCAGCCCGGCAGAGGTTCTTGCGACGCATCTGCTCGAGGTCGTCAAGGCCAACATGGCGCGATTGCTGACGCTCAAGGGTCTTAACCGACTGCTGCAGGAACTCACCGGGCTCAGCGATCCGGCGCGGGCACAGGCCAACAAGCGCTTGCTTGACGACCTGATCCCGGAAAAGGTGCCCGTGGACCTGTTGCTGTCGGTCCTGCGGCTGTTGCTTGAGGAGCGTGTGTCGATCCGCAACCTGCCGATGATCCTTGAAGCGATCGCCGAAACCCGTGGCGGTCGCATGCCCCCCGAGGCCGTGTGCGACCACGTCCGCCAGCGCCTGGGCTTCCAGCTTGTGGCGGGCCTGAAACGCGCGGATGGCACACTCCCCCTGATCCAGCTTGCGCCCGAGTGGGAGGAACTGTTCGCCACTTATCAGGTGCAGGGCGAGCGGGGACAGGTCGATGTCTCCCTCCCGCCCGAGAAATTCACCCGCCTTGCGGCCAACCTGGCCGAACGGCTGGCCGAGGCGGGCGCCACCGGCGAGGCACCGGCGCTGGTCACCTCGGGGCTGCGGCGGCGGTTCCTGCGCACGGTCATGGCCGCGCGCGGGTTGCGCGCACCGGTCCTGAGCTTCGAAGAGATCGGCACCGAGGCACGCCCGGCGCTGCTGGGCACGGTGGCCGCATGACGCCCGAATTGCTGGTGGCGCTGGAAACGCTTGCGGCTGACGTCCAGCCGCTGATGCTGGCGGGCGCGCTGGTCTTCCTGCGTCTTGGCGCCATGGCCGCGCTGCTGCCTGCCTTTGGCGAGATGGTCTTGCCGCTGCGTGTACGGCTTGCAGTGGCCCTCGCGTTCACGCTGGTGGTCACGCCTGCGGTCCTGCCGACGCTGCCCGCCGCGCCCGAGGCTCCGCTGCCGCTGGTGCGGTTTGTCGGCGCCGAGGCCGTCACCGGGCTGGCGATGGGAATCGGGTTGCGCCTGTTTGTGATGGCGTTGCAGACGGCCGGCACGATCGCCGCACAGGCGACCTCGCTGGCGCAGTTCTTCGGCGGCGCCAATGCCGACCCGCAGCCCGCCATTGCGCAGGTGCTGGTGATGGCGGGGCTGGCGCTGGCGCTGCTTGCGGGGCTGCATGTGCGGCTGGCCGAGTTCATGATCCTGTCCTATGCGCTGATCCCGCCCGGAAGTTTTGCGCAGCCGGGAATGCTGGCCGCATGGGGCGTGGCACAGGTGGCGCACAGTTTTTCGCTGGCTTTCCGGCTGGCGGTGCCGTTTCTCGCACTCTCGCTGATCTATAACGTGGCGCTGGGGGCCATCAACAAGGCCATGCCGCAACTGATGGTGGCCTTCGTCGGGGCGCCCGCGATCACGCTGGGCGGGCTGGTGATGCTGCTGCTGGCGGTGCCCGTGCTGCTGCCGGTCTGGCTGGATGCGTTTCACGCGTTCCTTGCCGATCCGACGGCCCCGCGCCCATGAGCGAGGAGGACCAGAGCGGCGAGAAGGAATTCGCCCCCACCCAGCACAAGCTTGACGAACAGCGCCGCAAGGGCGAGGTGCCGCGCTCGACCGACCTTAACACCGCGGCGGCGATTGGCGGGCTGGCGCTTGTGACCTTTGCCCTGGGCGCGCCTTTGCTGCGTGCCTTCGTACTGCCCCAGGTGGTGTTGCTGGACCAGGCGCCGGACCTGGCGGCGCTGGTGTCGGAACGCGCCACGCCGCTGGTGGGCGGGCTGATGCTGGCGGTTGCCCTGCCGCTGCTGCCGCTGTTCCTTGTCCCGATGGCGCTGGTCTGGGCGGGGCTGGTGGCGCAGCGTGCGGTCGTCTTTGCGCCGTCGAAGCTGGCGCCGAAGCTGTCGCGCATCTCGCCGGTGACGAATGCGAAGAACAAGTTCGGGCGCAACGGGCTGTTCGAATTCGCCAAGAGCTTTGTCAAGCTGGTCGTGATCTCGGCGCTGTTGTGGGTGTTCCTGGTGTCGCGGCTGGAGCGTATCATCACCGCCGTGCATTTGGGCGCAGGGGGCGGCGTGGGTGTGGTGCTGGGGCTGGTGGTTGAATTCCTGGCGCTGGTTTTCGTCATCATGCTGGTGATCGGCGCCATCGATTTCTTCTGGCAGCACGCCGAGCATCTGCGCCGCAACCGCATGAGCCACAAGGAAATGCGCGACGAGATCCGGCAGTCCGAAGGCGATCCGCATGCCAAGCAGAAGCGCCGCCAGCGCGGCACCGAGATCGCGACCAGCCAGATGCTGACCAAGGTGGCGGGGGCCGATGTGGTCATCACCAACCCCACCCACTACGCCGTCGCCCTGCGCTGGGACCGCAGCGCGCCGGGTGCGCCAGTCTGTGTGGCGAAGGGGGTGGACGAGATCGCCGCGCGTATCCGCGAACGGGCGCAAGAAGCGGGGGTGCCGATCCACGCCGACCCGCCCACCGCGCGCGCCCTGTACGCCACGCTGGAGCTGGGGGACGAGGTGCGCCCCGGGCTTTATGAACCGGTCGCAGCCGCGATCCGCTTTGCCGAAGCCATGCGCAAGAAGGCGCGCAACCGGTGGAAGCCATGAACCGGACGCCCGGCACAGTTGCGCGGTGTCCGCTCGAAGGCGTCGCGGCTTCGTGCGCTGCGGCTTGATGCACGACACCACGCGGCGGCGGCACCGGTCGGATGGGGTGGCCGCGACGTGAAGCCGTGCAAACATGCGCCGAAGCAGGAGGGGTAAGCGACATGAATGACACGGACCGGATTGCGCGCCTTGTGGTGTTGGCGGGGGTGCAGCGGGACCGCGATCTGGGCGCTCTGGCGCAAGCCGCGCAGGCCCGCGCCGCCACGCGCGTGCGGATCGAGGCGCTGCGCCTGAGCACCATCGCGCCGGTGCCTGCCGATCCGGTCCTGTTCGGTGTGCACCAGCGCCACCGGCACTGGGCCGAGGATCAGCGCCGCGCGCTCAATCATGAGCTTGCCCGCCAGAGCGCCGACTGGCACGACGCCCGCGCCCGCGCGGCGCGCAGCTTCGGTCGCGCAGCGGTTCTCGACCGGATCGCCCGCACCGCCCGCCGCAAGGCAACGTCGGCGGACTAGGCATGCCCGGGTCGCGTGCCCCGCCAGTGCTGCCCTTGCCGGGAGCACATGCGCCAGCACGCGAGGCGGGCAGGGCGTGCCACGGCGGGCGACAGGCCGGGCGCTCGTCAGCGCTTGATCAGCGCTTTCGCGGTGGCGTGGCCCTTGTCGGTCAGCGCAAGCCGCCCGTCGTCGCGCGTCAGCATCCCGCGGTCCATGCCGCGCAACACCGCGCGGCGGGCGCGGGGGTCGTCCCAGCGCAGGTCGGCCATCATTGTCGCATCGGAGCCCATGCGCGCGGGCGCGTCGGCGTGATGGGCCAGATGCACCACCAGCGCCAGGCAATCGCGGTCGGCCACATGGCTGCGCCGCAACAGCGCCTGTGCAAGGATGCCCTGTTCCGGGGCCAGCACCATCGCCACCACGAAAAACGCCCCTGTCATCGCCGCCATCATCCCGCCGATGGACACATCCCACAGCACCGCCAGCGCGTGCCCGGAAAACACCGACGCGACGCCCACCGCCATAGCCAGCGCCAGCATCCGCCCCAGCCGCCGGGTCAGCAGGGATGCAGTTGCCGCGGGGACGATCACGAAGGCGATGAACAGGATCGCGCCGACCGCATCGAAGGCCGCCACCGCCGTCACCGAGGTCAGCGCCAGCAGCCCGCCGATCACCAGCGCGGGCGCGAACCCCAGCGCGGCGGCCAGCGCGGGGTCGAATACGGCGAGCTTCAGCTCTTTCCAGAACAGCGCCACGAAGGCCGCGTTCAGCGCCAGCACCGCACCCAGCGCCAGCACCGCGACCGGAACCTCGGCCCCGGCAACCTGTCGGGTGTCGAGCCAGACAAACCCGATCTCGCCCAGCAGGACGGTATGTTCATCCAGATGCACATCGCGGGCATAGAGGTTTATCAGCAACACCCCCAACGCGAAGAGCGCCGGAAACACAAGCCCGATGGCGGCATCCATCCGTACCAGCCGGGTGCGCGCCAGAAGCTCCGACAGCGCCACCGTCGCGAGCCCCGCCAGCGCCGCGCCCGCCAGTTGCACCGGCCCCGACAATGCCCCCGTTGCCAGCCACACCAGCACGATCCCCAGCACGATTGCATGGCTGATGGCATCGGTCAGCATGGCCGATCCGCGCAGCACAAGAAACGTCCCCGGAAGGGCGGCGGCCAGCGCCACCAGCACCCCGGTCAGCACGATCATGGCCGTGATGTTGTCGAAGAACGCGGCGATCATGGGTCACTTCCGGGCGGGGTGGCGTCGCGCAGGTCCTCGGCCCGGGCGTGCCCGGCGTCGGTCAGGCGCCAGTGGGGCGTGGTTTCAGGCGGGTGGCTGGCGGGGTCCACCAGCCCCTGCGCCTGCAACCGGCGCAGGGCCGTGCCGGTAGGGCCGCGATGCCATGCGTCCAGCATGCCCTGTTCGGCCGGGAAATCGCGGTCGTCGTGGGCCTGCGAAAGCGCCTTGACCGTCAGCAACAACCGCTCGGCGCCCTGGCGCTGGATCATCGCTCGGCGGCGCAGACCCTGCGCCAGCAGCCCGCGCCGGGGCGCCAGCAGAAGCGAGGCCACAACGATGCCGCTGGCGACCAGCACCACCAGCGGCCCGGTCGACAGCCCGCGCGCGCTGGCACTGAGCAGCGCGCCGGTCACCCCGGCAAAAGCCCCGAACCCCGCCGACAGCGTCACCATCGCGCCCAGTGACGCGGTCCATTGCCGCGCCGCCGCTGCAGGGGCGATCAGCAGCGCCACCATCAGGATCACGCCCACCAGTTGCAGCCCCACAACGATCGCCACGGCGACCATCACCGTCAGCACCGCGTCGATTGCGGTGACCGGCAGACCCATGGCGCGCGCCGCCTGCGGGTCGAAGGTCACCAGCTTGAACTCCTTCCACAGCGCCAGGACCAGCGACAGCGCCAGCAGCGCCGCCCCGCCCATGATCCACAGATCGCC
>SKKS01000364.1 GCA_007123625.1 Paracoccaceae bacterium | reverse complement strand
GGGCAAGGTGGTGGGCCTGCGCGCCGATATGGATGCCCTGCCGATCCATGAGGCCACCGGCGCGCCCCATGCTTCGACCATCCCCGGCAAGATGCACGCCTGCGGCCACGACGGGCACACCACGATGCTGCTGGGCGCCGCACAGTACCTGGCCGAGACACGGAATTTCGACGGCACCGTGGTGCTGATCTTCCAGCCCGCCGAAGAAGGCGGCGGCGGCGCCAAGGTCATGTGCGACGAGGGGTTGATGGGCCGCTTCGGCATCCATGAGGTTTATGGCATGCACAACCGGCCCGGGCATGACTTTGGCGAATTCGTCATCCGTTCGGGGCCGTTCTATGCTTCCGCTGATGAATTCGAGGTGACGATCGAAGGCCGCGGCGGGCATGCCGCAAAGCCGCATGACTGCATAGACCCCACGGTGGCGGCGGCGCATGTGGTGCTGGCATTGCAAACGGTTGTCAGCCGCAATGCCGATCCGGTGGCGCAGATCGTGGTGTCGGTCTGTACCTTCCGTACCGAGTCCGAGGCCTTCAACGTGATCCCGCAGCGCGTGCGGCTGAAGGGAACGGTGCGCACGCTCACGCCCGAGACGCGCGACATGGCCCAGGCACGGATCACCGAGATCATCACCCACACCGCCGCCGCCTTCGGCGCCACGGCCGATGTGGACTACATGCGCGGCTACCCGGTCATGGTGAACCATGCCGCCCAGACCGAAATCGCCATGCAGATCGGGCGCGATGTCACCGGGCGCTGCATCGAAGGCCCCTACAACATGGGCGGCGAGGATTTCGCCTACATGCTCGAAGAACGCCCCGGCGCCTATATCGTGCTCGGCGCCGGGCCGGGGGCGAAGCTCCACCACCCCGAATACGACTTCAACGACGAGATCATCCCCATCGGCGCAAGCTGGTTCGTGGGCGTGGTCGAGGACCGCATGCCGCAGGCCTGACCCGGCGGCCGTGCCTTTGCGGCGGTGGCCCCTGACCCTGACACGACCGTCCGCGCCCGGTTTCGGACAAGGCGGCGGCAGCGGCGGTGCGGGGGGCTGCCTCCCAAGCCGCCACCCCCGCCAGGCCTTACCCGCCCGTATGGCTCATGTGCCGCGAGACCTGCCCGGCAACGCTCTGGCGCGAATAATCGAAGTCATGGCCCTTCGGCTTGCGCGCGATGGCCGCTCGGATCGCCGCTTCCAGCACCGCATCGTCGGCTGAAGCGCGCAGGGGTGCGCGCAAGTCGGCCATATCCTCCTGCCCAAGACACATGTACAGCTCACCCGTGCAGGTCAGCCGCACCCGGTTGCAGCTTTCGCAGAAGTTATGCGTCAGCGGCGTGATGAAGCCGATCTTCTGGCCGGTTTCTTCGATCCGCACATAGCGCGCGGGACCGCCCGTCCGCTCGGCCAGATCGACCAGCGTGAAGCGTTCGGCCAGCCGCGCGCGCAGGTCGTTGAGCGCCCAGTACTGGTCCAGCCGGTCCTCGTTGCCCAGATCACCCATCGGCATGACCTCGATCCAGGTCATGTCCATGTCCCGTTCGGCGCACCACGCCTGCAGGGTGAACAGCTCGTCTTCGTTGAAACCCTTGAGCGCCACGGCGTTGATCTTGACCCGAAGCCCGGCCTCCTGCGCGGCGTCGATCCCGTCCAGAACCTGTACCAGCCGCCCCCAGCGGGTGATATCGGCGAATTTCGTCGCGTCCAGTGTATCGAGCGAGACATTCACCCGACGGACTCCGCAATCGACCAGATCGCGCGCGAACCGGCGCAGCTGGCTGCCATTGGTGGTCAGCGTCAGCTCCTTCAGCGCGCCGCTGTCCAGATGCCGCTTCATTCCTTCGAAGAACGTCATGATGCCCTTGCGCACAAGCGGCTCGCCGCCGGTGATGCGCAGCTTTTCGACGCCCAGCCGGACGAATGTGCTGCACATCCGGTCCAGTTCTTCGAGCGTCAGAAGTTCCTTCTTCGGCAGGAAGGTCATGTTTTCGGCCATGCAATAGACACAGCGGAAATCGCAGCGATCCGTGACCGAGACACGGAGATAGCTGATCGGGCGGGCGAACGGATCGATGAGGGGTGCTGTCATGAGTGGAAAATATGCAGCGCAGGGACGCGCGGCAAGGGTTATCGCGGTTGCCGTGGGCCTTCGTCGGCATTAACCTCTGATCCATGACACATGCATCTTATCTGGGCCTGCCCCTGACCGGCCTCCTGATCCTGTCGGCCTGTGGCGATTCGGGCCCCTTTCAGCGGGCGGCGGCGCCGTTGGCTGCCGTGCAAGCTCCCGATGCCGACACGACCCGCCCGGAGACGCGCCCGCCAGAGGACGCGACAGCGGCACTCGCCCCGATGGCACGTACCGCCGCACGCACCGCCGACACACTGGACCGCACCACCCCCGAGCAACGCGCCGCCGCGACCGCGCCCACAGCCGACGGCGCGCGCCTGGGGGACACGCTGGCGTCGCTGGGCAATCCGGCCGAAGGAGGATTCTGGTTGCGCACCGGACTTGTCACCGAAACCCGTCAGGGACGGGTCGAGGCACCGGGCGGCGCCTCGGTCCAGCTTGAGCTGCGCCCCTCGGGAAGCACGCCCGGCGCGGGAAGCCAGATGTCGCTGGCGGCTTTCCGGGCGCTGGACCTGCCCTTGACCAGCCTGCATCGGATCGACGTTTTCGCCCGCTAACGTCGTTACTGCGTTTAAGAAAGCCGTCGCGCGGTGTGCGCTCCCGGGCTGGAAGTCACCGGCCCCAGGGTGGTGGTTACGCGGCGCATTTATGCGATCACTGGATGAAACAGGGCAAAATTGTGGAAACACTTTGTACCAATCTATCCGGATAGACCGTTTTCTATTCCGCGCGCAGAAATGGCGACGTCATCCAGCCGCTGAGTTTCCGAAGTTCAGATCACTGCCCAAGCTGCTTTCCTAGTCCTTGCTGAAAGCCCCCATCCTCAAGGCCCCGGTCGCCAAGGCGCCCTGCAATACCGTCGATCAGCAGGCCAGATTCGAAGTCGCGATCGACCAGCTTGTAAGCAAAACCGCCAGCCAGCAGTCCAAGGCCGACGCGGTCCGCGACAGCGCCATCAACAAGGCCGACGCGGTACGCGACCTCTACAGCAACAAGGCTGTGGTGCTTGAAGCGGAGGGAATGAGCCATCTCGCCAAAAGATGCTGGCCCTCGGTGACAAGAAAGCGCAACTGATAGAAACTGCGGGCGAGCGGTGTGCCCTGCGGCTGGAGCACAAGGCAGCCAAGTTCCAGCAGAAAGACGACATGCTCAGGGACAACCTTGACCGGGGCAACACCGACTACGGCGACGATCTGGACACAGATCCCGATGACGGCGACGCCGAAATCAAGTTCTTCTACACCAGCCTCAACGGCGACGGCGAGGTCAGCGCGTTCACCGAAAGCGGCTTCTTCAAGGTCGTGACGATCGAACTTCCCGAAGGCACCACGCAGGAGTCGATGGACCTTAAGGCACTTCTGGCCGAATTCGCGGCCGATCTTGCCCAGTGGGACATTCAGCCCGAAGAGGTTTATCAGGTGACGCTCATGTTCCAGAACGAGGGCGGCACCATGACCGCCGAAGACTTCGTGCTGGTCGAGGATGCCGAGGGCGAGTTGTCGCTTTTCTCGCAGGCCGAAGCCACCACGACCTCACTCAGCAACGAGATCCCGGGCGAGGACGCCCCCTCGGACGAAGATGCGGATGAGGGCGAAGAGGTAGTCTTCGCCGCCTGAAGTCAAACCCGGACCGCGATACCACCGTCGGGACCGGCGCAGGCCGGTCCCGTTCTGCGTTCAAGGCAACTGACATTTCGTACGCCTGGGGATACTGTAACAGGCCGCAGGCGTCCTGCCGTCAGCCCAGCCGCCCCATCAGCGCCGCCGTGTCCAGCATCCGGTTCGAGAACCCCCATTCATTGTCATACCAGCTGAGCACGCGGACCATGCGCTTCTCAAGCACCTTGGTCTCGTCCAGATGGAAAATGCTCGACCGGGGGTCGTGGTTGAAATCCTGGCTGACATTGGGCTGATCGGTCACGCCCAGAATCCCCTTCATCGGTCCGTCGGCGGCAGCCCGCACGGCGGCGTTGATCTCGTCCACCGTGGTATCGCGCGCCGCCTCGAAGGTAAGATCCACCACGCTGACATTCGGCGTCGGCACCCGGATCGCCACGCCGTCCAGCTTGCCCGCGAGCTCCGGCAGCGCCAGCCCCACCGCCCGTGCCGCCCCGGTCGAGGTCGGGATCATGCTCATCGCGGCGGCGCGGGCGCGGTACATGTCGGAATGCATGGTATCCAGCGTCGGCTGGTCGCCGGTGTAGCTGTGGATCGTGGTCATGAACCCGCGCGTGATCCCCACTGCGTCATTCAGCACCTTGGCCACCGGAGCCAGACAGTTGGTGGTGCATGACGCATTCGACACATGTCGGTCGGCGTCCGTCAGCGTCGCGTGGTTCACACCGTAGACGATCGTCTTGTCCGCGCCCTTCGAGGGGGCCGAAACCAGCACCTTGCGCGCCTTTTCAAGATACACCAAAGCCTTGGTGTCCTTGAAGATGCCGGTGCATTCCAGCACCACATCCACATCCGACCAGGGCAGGTTCGCCGGATCACGCTCGGCAGTGACCGCGATGGGCCCGCGCCCGACATCGATGCTGCTGCCCGATACCGTGACCTCGGCCGGAAAGCGCCCGTGTACCGAATCGAAGCGCAGCAGATGCGCATTGCTTTCGACGGGGCCAAGGTCGTTGATCGCCAAGACCTCGATATCGTCGCGGCCGCTCTCGATCAGGGCGCGCAACACCAGCCGTCCGATCCGGCCAAATCCGTTGATGGCAACGCGTGTCGTCATGGGGAATCCTCCTTGGCGCCCCGAAGAAATGCAGACGGATCAGGGCAATGTTGCGGGCGCGGACTTCCCGGCGCTGTTACCGCAAACATCGCGATTCCGAAAGCCTTTTTGTCCAGTGATTCGCCATTTCCGCCCCACAGGACCGCAAGAGGAGCCCCGCCCGGCATGTGCGCACCATATCCGCCCGTTCCGGCAAAACGCTCAAGGAGCGCCGGGGACGCACCCCGCCCACTTGCGCGGCCGTGCGTCGGGGTGGGTGGGTGGGCGACGGGCGGCCGCGCAG
>SKKS01000229.1 GCA_007123625.1 Paracoccaceae bacterium | reverse complement strand
GGCAAGCAATGGGGCGTGCCCTACAGCTATTACCAGTGGGGCATCTATTACCGGCAAGACATCTTTGACGAACTGGGCCTGTCCGTTCCGACCACCTGGGAAGAGGAAAAGGCCAATTGCCAGATCATCCTCGATTCCGGGCGCAAGTGCTACACCATCGGCACGCGCTTCCTGTGGACGGCGGGCGGCTGGTTTGACTACCTCAACCTGCGCACGCATGGCTATGACTTCCACATGGCGCTGACAGCGGGCGAGGTTGAGTGGACCGATGACCGCGTGCGCGAAACCTTCGCCAACTGGCGCGAGCTGATCGACATGGGCGCGTTCATCGACGATCACACCGCCTATACCTGGCAGGAAGCGCAGCCGTTTCTGGTGAATGGTCAGGCGGCGGCCTATCTGATGGGCAACTTCCTTGTCGCGCCGCTGCGTGAGGCCGGGCTGACCGATGAGCAGCTTGGTTTCTACCAGTTCCCGGAAATCACGCTCGGCATCCCCAAGGCCGAAGACGCGCCGACCGACACGCTGCACATTCCCGCGCAGGCGCAGAACAAGGAAGCGGCGCGCGAATTCCTGCTTTACGTCGCCAGCGCAGACAACCAGACCATCGTGAACGACGTGCTGGGCCAACTGCCGATCAACCGCAACGCCGAAGTCGCCGATGACAAGTTCATTCAGGCGGGCTTCGAGATGCTGTCGAACGCCACCGGCGGGATCGCGCAGTTTTTCGACCGCGACACTGATGCCGAGATGGCCTCGGCGGGGATGGAAGGGTTCCAGGAGTTCATGGTCTTGCCCGACAATCTGGATGACATCCTGAACCGTCTGGAACAGGTGCGCCAGCGCGTGAACGCGCAGTAACCAAAGGGTCCTCCCATGGGGGCGGCCTTTCGGGGGCGCCCCCTTTTTTCCGCGACGCGAGGCAGCAGAATGTCCGTATCCTCCGAGAGCACTCCCAGGGGCTGGTGGCACCGTAACCAGATGCGCGCGGCCCCCTGGCTGTTTCTGGCCCCCGGTATCGCGTTCTTTGCGCTCTACGTCATCTATCCGATTTTCCAGAGCTTCAATATCAGCTTCTATCGATGGGATGGACTTGGAGAGCCTGTGCCCGTAGGCTTCGAGAATTACCGCCAGCTGCTTGACGACCGCGCTTTCTATGTTTCGTTGCGCAACAACGTCCGCTGGCTGGTGCTCTATCTGCTCGCGATTCCGGCAGGGTTGTTCATCGCGCTGTTCCTTAACCAGCAGGTGCGCGGCATCCGGCTTTACAAGTCGCTGTTCTTCTTTCCCTTTGTCATTTCGCAGGTCGTGGTCGGGCTGGTTTTCGCGTGGTTCTACAACCCGTCCATCGGCCTGTTCAATCCGCTGATCGGGCTGTTTGGCTTCGCACCCATGAACGTGTTGGGCAACCCCAGCACCGTCACTTATGGCATCATCGCCGCCGGGCTTTGGCCGCAGATTGCGTACTGCATGATCCTGTATCTGACCGGCCTGAATGCCGTCGATCCCGAACAGGTCGAAGCCGCGCGGCTGGACGGTGCCAGGGGCTGGCGGATGTTGTGGTATGTAATCCTGCCGCAACTGCGCCCGGCGACATTCATCGCTGTAGTGGTGACGGTGATCGGGGCCTTGCGCAGTTTCGACATGATTTCGGTCATGACCAACGGCGGGCCGTTCGGGTCAAGCCGCGTGCTGGCCTATTACATGTTCGAGGTGTCGCTTTCCGAATACGGCTTCCGCATGGGGTATGGTGCTGCGATTGCCGTGATCCTTTTCCTGATCATGCTGGTCTATATCGCCTTCTTCCTGTGGCGCATGTGGCGCGAAGAGCGGGGGGTCTGAGCCATGTTTCCGACGCCTGTCGAACGCCGATCCGCTGCCGTGCAGAATACCTACAAGGCGCTGCTACCGCTGGCGCTGATCCTGTGGCTGCTGCCGCTGCTGATGGTCGCGTTGTTTTCCATCAAGCCCGACAGCGATTTCACCCAAGGGAATCTCTGGGGGCTGCCGTCGGCGTTCGCAGGGTTCGACAACTACACCCGCGTCTTTACCGACAGCGCCATGCCGCGCTATCTGCTGAACTCGGTCTTCATCACCGTACCCACCGTGATCGGGGCGGTGGCGCTCTCGTGCATGACCGGTTTTGCGCTGGGTGTTTATCGCTTCCGCAGCAATATCTGGATCTTCTTCATGTTCGTGGCGGGCAATTTCGTGCCTTTCCAGATACTGATGGTGCCGGTGCGCGACCTGACATTGAATATGGGGCTTTATGACACGCGGCTGGGGTTGGTGCTGTTTCACATCGCGTTCCAGACCGGGTTCTGCACGCTGTTCATGCGCAACTTCATCCGCGCCCTGCCGCGGGAACTGATCGAGGCCGCGCGCGTCGAAGGTGTCAGCGAAATCCGCATCTTCTGGTATGTGGTGCTGCCCCTGATGCGCCCGGCCATCGCGGCGCTGTCGGTGTTGATCTTCACCTTCATCTGGAACGATTATTTCTGGGCGGTGGTGCTGACGCAAGGCGTGGAAACCCAACCTGTGACTGCCGGTATCACGGCGTTCAACAGCCAGTTCCGCGCCGCCTATCACATGATGAGCGCAGGATCGATCATCGCTGCCCTGCCGCCGGTGATGATGTTTTTCCTGATGCAGAAGCATTTCATCGCAGGCCTCACTCTCGGAGCCGTCAAATGACGAAAATCGCCTTCATCGGGGCGGGATCGACCGTCTTCATGAAAAACCTGATCGGGGATGCGCTTTTGCGCCCCGCGCTGGCCGATGCCCATATCGCGCTGATGGATATCGACCGCGCGCGGCTTGATGAGTCCGCGCTGATCGCGCGCAAGCTGGTGGCAAGCCTTGGCACAGGCGCGCGCGTCACCGCCACGACGGACCGCCGCGCCGTGCTTGATGGCGCGGATTTCGTCATCGTCGCGTTCCAGATCGGCGGCTACAGGCCCTGTACCGTCACGGATTTCGACATCCCCAAGGCGTACGGCCTGCGCCAGACCATCGCCGACACGCTGGGCGTGGGTGGCATCATGCGGGGCCTGCGCACGGTGCCGCACCTCTGGGCCATCGCGCAGGACATGCGTGCGCTTTGCCCTGATGCGCTGATGCTGAATTACGTCAACCCGATGGCGATCAACACATGGGCGCTGACCGCGCGGTTCCCCGATCTGCGGCAAGTGGGGTTGTGCCATTCCGTGCAGGGTACGGCGTATGAACTCGCCCGCGACCTTGGTCTTGATGTGGCCGACCTGCGCTACCGAGCGGCGGGGATCAATCACATGGCCTTCTACCTGTCGCTGGAAGTGCGCGACGGCACCGGTTGGCGCGATCTCTACCCCGCCTTGCACGAGGGCTACCGCGCAGGTCGCATCCCGCTGGAATCGCACTGGAACCCGCGCTGTCCCAATCTGGTGCGCTACGAGGTGATGGCGCATTTCGGCCATTTCGTCACCGAATCCTCCGAGCATTTCGCCGAATATGTGCCGTGGTTCATCAAATGCCGCCGCCCCGACCTGATCGAGACATTCCGCATCCCGCTCGATGAATACCCCAAACGTTGCGAGGAACAGATCGCAGCCTGGGTCGCGCAGGCCGGGGCGCTGAAGTCCGCCGACCGGTTAGAGCACAGCGCATCGAACGAATATGCCGCCACGATCATGGACAGCCTTACCACAGGCACCCCTGCGGTGATCTACGGCAACCACGCCAATCACGTCTACATCCCGCAGCTGCCCCATGGCGCTGCTGTTGAGGTGCCGACGCTGGTCGATGTGAACGGTCTGCACCCCACCGTTGTCCCCGATCTGCCGCCGCATCTGCTGGCGCTCATGCGCACCAACCTCAACGTGCAGGAGCTGACCGTGCAGGCGCTGCTGACCGAGAACCGCGAGCACATCTATCACGCCGCCATGCTCGACCCGCACACGGCGTCTGAACTGGACCTGCGCCAGATCCGCGCGCTGGTCGATGACCTGATTTCCGCCCACGGGGCCTGGTTGCCTGACTGGTGTCATGCGAAAAGTGCCGCCTGAACTTCATCTTGCAAAAAATACTCAAATTGCAACCTTGGCCCCAAAGGACCAACGCCCGCCATGAAGAAACCCCGCCGCTCTGCCGCCTGGTATGGCAAGCTCGACCGCGATGGGTTCATCCACCGTTCCTGGATGAAGAACCAGGGCTTCCCCGATCACGCCTTCGATGGCCGCCCAATTATCGGTATCTGCAACACCTGGTCGGAGCTGACGCCCTGCAATTCCGGCCTGCGTATATTGGCCGAAGCGGTCAAGCGTGGTGTGTGGGAAGCGGGTGGGTTTCCGGTGGAATTCCCGGTGACGTCCCTTGGCGAAACGCAGATGAAGCCCACGGCGATGCTGTTTCGCAACCTTCTGGCGATGGATGTCGAGGAATGCATCCGCGCCTACGGCATTGACGGTGTGGTCCTGCTGGGGGGCTGCGACAAGACCACACCGGGGCAGGTGATGGGCGCGGCCTCGGTCGATCTGCCCGCCATCGTGGTCAGCTCCGGCCCCATGCTGAACGGCAAGTGGCGGGGGCGGGACATCGGCTCGGGCACCGATGTGTGGAAATTCTCCGAAGCCGTGCGCGCGGGCGACATGACGCTGGCGGATTTCATGGCCGCCGAATCCGGCATGTCGCGCTCTGCAGGGGTGTGCATGACGATGGGCACCGCCTCCACTATGGCATCACTGGTCGAGGCGATGGGGCTGGCGCTGCCGACCAATGCCGCCCTGCCTGCGGTGGATGCGCGGCGCACGGCGCTGGCGCACCACACCGGGCGGCGCATTGTCGAGATGGTCGAGGAAGACCTCAAGCCCTCGGACATCCTGACCCGCGCGGCGTTCGAGAATGCGATCCTTGCCAACGCCGCCGTGGGCGGGTCCACCAATGCGGTGGTGCATCTGCTGGCCATTGCCGGGCGCGTGGGCGTCGATCTGACGCTTGATGACATCGCACTGGGCCGCGACATCCCGCTTCTGGTCAATTGCATGCCCTCGGGCGCCTACCTGATGGAAGATTTCGCCTATGCCGGCGGCGTCCCCGCCGTTCTGGCGCAACTGCGCGACTATTTGAGGCCCGCGCGCACCGTGCTGGGCGGCGATATATCGGTCTATGCCGAAGGCG
>SKKS01000049.1 GCA_007123625.1 Paracoccaceae bacterium | reverse complement strand
GCGACCGGGCCCAAGTCCCGACCGGCGGCACGGGAACCGTGCTGTCGGGCCGGGACGCGGGAGAACCGGTCAGACCATGTGCACCGCGGGGGCGTCCCTGGCATCCCTCTGCACCCGTTTGCAGGATCACACGACAATCACGCGCGTTCCCGTGGGCACGCGCTCATAGAGATCGATCACGTCGTGCTGGATCATGCGGATGCACTCCGACGAGGCGTAATTCCCGATCGAACGCCATTCGGGCGTGCCATGGATACGGAACCCCCGGTCCCGCCCCCCCGACATGAGGTAGAGCGCCCGCGCGCCCAGCGGATTGGTCAGCCCGCCGGGATATCCGCCCGCGAACCGCTTCAGCTCGGGCTCGCGCCGGATCATGTTCTCGGTCGGGGTCCAGGTCGGCCAGTGCGCCTTGCGATAGATCGTGCCGGTGCCGCGGAATGCCAGCCCCTCGCGCCCGACGCCCACGCCATAGCGCAGCGCGTGCCCCTCGGGCAGGACCAGGAACAGGTGGCGCGCACGATTGTCCACGATGATGGTGCCGGGCCGGTGCGGGCCGCCATAGGGGATGACCTGGCGGTGGTGCGTTTCGGGGATCAGGCTCATGGGCTGGGCCGGCACCTCGAACCGACCGTCGGGCAGCTGGCCGTAGCTGATGGGTTCGATCCCGTAGCGCGCCGCTTCCGGCGACAGGGGTGCTGCGCGGGTCGTGGCGCGCGGGCGTCCATCCGGGGTCGTCGGGGGTGCGGCGCTGGCTTGTGTCGGCGCGGTTTCGACGCTGCAGCCTGCCAGCGCAAGCGTGGCAACCGCCGCCCCGCCCGCCAGGAAACCCCGCCGCGAGGTCACCTTGCCCAAGCCATCCGATCCGACATTTTCCGACATCTTCCGCACATCCCAAGGTATTTTCTGAAAGCACTCTTCAACGAATGAAATCCGCTTCCGGTTCCACTTTAGCCGCCAAGGCCATCGGCGCCAGAACTTTATGACGCTTCGCGCCGCACTGGCCTCCCGCCCTGGCACCTTCGCTCAGAGTTCGGTGCGCAGGTGCCACAGTTCCGGGAACAGTTCGACCTCGAGCATCCGGCGCAGATAGGCCACCCCCGAGGTACCGCCCGAGCCGCGCTTGAATCCGATCACCCGTTCGACCGTGGTGACATGGTTGAAGCGCCAGCGGCGGAAGTAATCCTCGAGGTCGACCAGCTTCTCGGCCAGTTCATAAAGCTCCCAATGCGCCTCCGGCATGGCGTAGACCTGTGCCCAGGCGGCGCGCAGCCCGTCATCGGCCACCCATGACGCGCGCGTGTCGCGCGCAAGCACCGCCGCCGGGACCGGCAGTTCCTGCCGCGCCATCGCCGCGACTGCAACGGCATAAAGCGACGGCTGCGCAAGTTCCGCCTCCAGCCGCGCCAGCAGATCGGGGCGATGCGCGTGGGGTTTCAGCATCGCCGCGTTGCGGTTGCCCAGGGTGAACTCGATCAGCCGGTACTGCCAGGACTGAAACCCCGACGACTGCCCCAAGGTCGCGCGGAAGCGGGTGTAGTCGCTGGGCGTCATGGTGCGCAGCACGTCCCAAGCGTTGTTGAGCTGCTCGAAGATGCGGCTGACGCGGGCCAGCATCTTGAACGCCGGGCGGAAGCGGTCCTGCGCCAGGGCCGTGCGGGCGGCGGCGATCTCGTGCAGGGCCAGCCGCATCCACAGCTCTGAGGTTTGGTGCTGAATGATGAACAGCATTTCGTCGTGGGCGTCCGACAGCGGGCGCTGCGCTGTCAGGACCGCATCAAGCTGGAGGTAGTCGGTATAGGACATGCGCGCGTCAAAGCGCATCTGCGCGCCATCGCGCGCGGGGTCATAGGGGTCGGTCATGGGGAATTCCGGAACTGAATGCGAAACGCGGGGGGTGGCTCAGGCGGGCACGCCCCGGCGCGCGTTCAGCGCAGCCACCATCGCGAGCCGCCGCCATTGCGCGATCCAGCCCGCGGGACGACAAAGCGGCGGAAGCGCTCCGGGGCGGCTTGCAGGAGTAGTCAGTGTCATGCGCCCCCGAACCGAATTGCGACCATTTCACAGCCGCCAGCTTGCCACACACGCACCGTGCGGTAAAGTCGCGGCGCGCCCGTCAGCCACCCCGCAGGATCGCGAATGCCAGACCCTTTTGTCGCCACCGGCCCCGAACAGCTGCCCACCCGCGAAGACATGCTGGCGATCAGCGGGCTGGAGTTCATGCAGGACATGCTGGCGGGGCGCAAGTCGCTGCCGCCGGTGGCAGGGGTTATGAATTACACCCTCCATGCAGTCGAACACGGACGCGTGGCCTTTCGCGGGGCGCCCGGGTTCCGGCATACCAACCCGTTGGGCGGGGTGCACGGGGGGTGGTACGGCTCGCTTCTGGATACGGCGCTGGGGTGTGCGGTGATGACCGTGGTGCCACAGGGGTTCTGGTACACGACGCTGGAATACAAGGTGAACATAACCCGCGCCCTGCCCATCGGCACCGAGATCGAGGTGGTGGGCAAGGTCCAGCACGCAGGTCGGACCACCGCCGTCGCCAGCGCCGAATTGCGCTGCCTGGATCTGGGGAAGCTTTACGCCACCGGGTCCACCACCTGCATCATACTGCCGGGCTGAGCAGTGCGCGCGGCGGCGCCGGATTCGTGCGCCCTTCCCGCACAGGGCGTGCGGGTGGGTGGGGCAAGCCCTGTGCGGGAAGGGGGAGTGATCAGCCGCCGAACCCGCCGCCCGCAAACAGCATCAGCGCCACGCCCGCCACCATCGCCCCGGCCACCACCTCGGCCATCGGCGCCAGCCCGGCCAGGCGGCCGATCCGCCCCGACCAGACCAGCGCGCCATCCCGCGCCATGACCGCCAGCGCCCCCACCGCGACGGTCACGCTGGCGGTGCCCAAGCCCATGGCCAGCGCCGCCGTCACGCCCTGCCATTCCAGCCCCATGCGCCAAGTCAGGATCAGCAGGAACAGCGCCCCGGTGCAGGGCCGCAGCGCGATGGCGCCGACCACCAGCGCGGCCTCGCGCAGCGATCCGATACGTGCAACCGCTGCAGGATCGGGCAGGTGCCGATGGCCGCAGTCCGTGCAGGGGTCACCTGAAGCGTGGAGATGACGGGCGTGCGGATGATCCGCGTGGTCGTGGAGGTGGTTCCCGCCTGCCCCCGCAGTAGCCCTGCCCGCCACAGCGGCCCCCGAACTGGACGCCGCAAGCGCTGGCGCGCCCTGAATCCGCGCCAGCGCGCGCGCCCCGCGCCAGACAAGCCACAGCCCAAGCGCGGCAATCGCGATCAGACTGACCGGCGCCATCCACGCGTCGGACACGGCCTCGATCTGCGCACGGCTGAGGCTGAAGATCGCCACGCCGCCATAGACCAGCGCGATGGCCGTGACCGCCTGCGCAAGGCTTGCCGCAAGCCCGATCGCCGCCATGCGCCGCAGCTGTACCTGCGTGCCCGCGCCAAAGGCGCCCAGCAGGAACTTGCCATGCCCCGGTCCCACCGCATGCAGGAAGCCATAGGCAAAGGCCACGCCCCAGAGCGTTGCCAGCGCACCCGGCGCGTTGCCATGCAGCGCACGCAGTGCGCGCGCCAGCGCGGTCTGGAACTGGCGCTGGCCCTCGGTAGCCCAGGCCTGCACCGTGTCCAGCGCGCCCGCAGCCCAAAGCGCCGCCAGCGCCGCCGCCGTCACCACTGCAAGGGTCAGGACGATGTGGCGCATTCGATCCTGGCCTCGTCGGCAAACAAACGCCCCACGGCGGGAAAATCGGCCTCGATGTCCAGCCCGTCGCCCAGCATCTCGTCCAGCGCGGCCTGCAACCGGTCATCAGCGGCATCCCAGTCGGGTTCGAAGATACGCACATGGCAATCCGCGCGGCCCTGCACCGTCGGCGTGCCGGTAATGCGGTAGCTGGTGTAATAGGTGGGGTCGTAGACCTCGATCCGGATGTCGCCGCCATCAGGGGCCACGCGGTTCTCGAGCGCGCGCAGATGCGTGGACACAAGCTGCCCCTCGATCAGGTCCGAGGTCCATTCCAGCGGGCCAGTCAGGGTCAGGGCCGCATCGTCCAGCGACACGAAGACATCGCCGTGATAATCTTCGATCCAGTTCATGTCGAAGCCCTGCAACGCGGCGCGGTCTTCGGGGGTCAGCGTGCCGGAAAAGCCCGAATCCAGCTCCAGATCGCTGAGCAGCAGCATCGAGAAGAATTCGTCATAGACCCAGGTGATCCGCAGCGCCGCCAGCTGGCCTTGATCGTCGAAATAGACCTCCAGCCCGGCATCGACCCAGATGTGCGGATGCGCGACGGCGCCACCGTTCGGCAGGCAGGCAAATGCCGCCCCCGCCAGCGCGGCCGCGATGCGTGTCTGCCCTTGCCTGCGCTTGCCGTACGGCATCTGCCCCGCCCTTTGCCCCGTGACTCGCCCCCAAACAGTTACCTGCACGGGGGCGCCGCCTCAAGCCTTGCAGGTACGCACAGGCGATGTTCCGCGATCACGCCCGCTTGAAGCTGCGCACGGTGTCGATCATGAGCGCCACATTCTCGGGGTCGGCATCCGGCGTGATCCCGTGCCCGAGGTTGAAGATATGCGGCCCGTTCGAAAACGCCTGCACGATGCGGCGGGTGTCATCGACCAGCGCCTGCCCGCCGGTGACCATGTGGCGCGATGCAAGGTTGCCTTGCACGCAGCCATCCACCTGCACATGCCCGGCGGCCCATTCGGGGGCCACCGAATTGTCCAGCGCCACGCAATCGGCGCCGGTGGCGCCGTGAAAGCCGATGTATTTGTCGCCTGCCTCGCGCGGGAAGGCAATGATCGGAATGCCGGGGTGGCGGGCCTTGAGCGCTTCGATGATCCGGCGGGCGGGTTCCGTGGCATAGCGGTCGAACGCCTCGCCCTTGAGCGACCCGGCCCAGCTGTCGAATATCTTGACCACCTCGGCCCCAGCGTCGATCTGCGCGGACAGGTATTCGATGGTCGCCAGCGTGATGCGTTCGATCAGCGCATCGAACGCGCCCGGCTCCGCTTCGCGCATGGCGTGGGCGGGCCCCTGATCCGGGGTGCCGCGCCCGGCGATCATGTAGGTCGCCACCGTCCAGGGCGCGCCCGCGAAGCCGATCAGCGTGGTCTCGGACGGCAGTTCGCGGCGCAGGATGCG
>SKKS01000341.1 GCA_007123625.1 Paracoccaceae bacterium | reverse complement strand
TCTCTAAAATGTCCATATATGCACGCTCGGGCCTGTTGGGTAATGAAGGGCAGATCCGGGTGAACCTGTCCCACAAAGGTAAACCTGACCATTCCCCCTCGCCGCGGATCCAGAAGGTCACTGGTGATATCGGTATTGCATGACAGGCTCAGTCGGCCGCCCTCGGACGCAAGAAGTTGCAGGACAAGGTTGGGGCGCTGCGCGAGCAATACATCAAGTGCGTGGGTATAGTTGACGGACACATAGCTCTGTTGCATCGGCGCCACGTTCAGCCAATTTGCGGCCTGCAGGAAGAATTCGGTCACGCGAATGTTCGCAGGCACCTACTCTCGCGCATCAGCCGCGCATACTCGACCTGCGGGTAGTCACCGAAAAGCCGGCCTAGCGCGGGCTCCAGAAACCGACGTTCCATGTCCGACGACGGGGCAGGCGCTCGAGCGTCAGCGCGGTGAATATCTGCAGCTTGATCGAACGGTCGTCACAGGCGCGCCGCACCAATTCGTTGATCAGCGTGACGGGCTTGCCCAGTCCCAGTGGAAGGGCCACGCGCAGGTCCCGGCCAACATGATCAAGGACCCAGTCGACCGCCCGGGCATCATTTTCGAAGTGCGCGGTCATACCGTCGTGCTGCCGCGCCAATAGGCGTCCGGCGTGAACCTCGCACCGTGTGCGACGGCGAACGCTTCCAGCCGCGCGCGGATGTCGTCATGACCGCGGGCCTTGGCGTAATGCAGCGGGCCACCACGGAAGGGGGCGAAGCCGGTGGCGAAGATCATCGCCGCATCGGCTTCATCGGCACTGCCGACAACCCCTTCGCGGACGCATGTGGCACAGGCGTTCAGCATTGGCAGGATCAGGCGGTCGGTCAGGTCATCGGTAATTGTGGCGCCCGACTCCGGTGACGGCGTGCCATCCGACCAGTCATAGAATCCGCGCCCGGTCTTGCGTCCCAGATGCCCGGCCTCCACCTTGTCGCGCAACAGTGCGGGGATGTCGGCGGTCGGGGTCTTGAGCGATTGCGACAGGCTTTCGGCCACATCCAGGCAGATATCAAGCCCGACTTGATCGGCCAACGTGACCGGCCCCATCGGCATACCGAATTGCCGCGCGGCGGTGTCGATCCGTTCCTTGGGAATGCCTTCGTCCATCAGCAGAAGCGCTTCCATCAGATAGGGCATCAGCGCGCGGTTCACCAGAAACCCTGGCGCGTCATCGACACTGACCGGAAGGCGATCGATCCCGTTGCAGAAAGCAATCAACCGTTTGCGCGTAGCAACACTTGTCTGGCTGTGGCTGACAACCTCGACCAGCGGTACCTTGTTGACCGGGTTGAAAAAGTGAAGTCCCGCGAACCGGGTTTTTGCCGGTGCGTGCACGACAAGGTCCGTCAGCGAAAGGCTTGATGTGTTCGTGGCAAGGATCGCCCCGGATTTCAAGCGCTTGCCCAAGTCTGCGAAAATCTCAGCCTTGAGTTCAGGTTTCTCCGGTCCCGCCTCGATCACCAGATCGGCGCGCGCGATGCCATAGCCAGCTGGGTCGGGTGTCAGCCGGTCAAGCGTGTCGCGAGTTTCAAGCGTGTTCTTGTGGGCATCCTTGCAGATCTGCACCGCGCGCCGGATCATTGCGCCAAGCGCGTCGGTGTCCGGGTCGTGGACCGTCACGCGCTTGCCCTGCATAGCGCACCAGGCCGCGATGTCCGCGCCCATCGTGCCTGCGCCCGTGACATGCACGTGCGCGATGTCGTTGGCACCTTCTGCGCCATCTTTCAGCTTGCGGCGCAGAAAAAAGACGCGGATCAGGTTCTTGCTTGTCTCGCTTTGGAGCAGCTTGGCGAAAGACGCGATCTCGGCCTTGCGCATGGCCTTGGGGTCATGGCTGTATTTCTCCCAGATGTCGATCAGCGCATAGGGCGCCGGATAGTCGGCCTCCGGCGCCTTCGTCTTCGCCTCGCGGCGCATCCTTGTGGCGGCAATCGACCGGGCCGAAGCCAGCGAAAAAGCGCGGGCCATCAGGCCACGACCGTTTTGGTTAACCTCACCGTTCAGGATCGCGGTGACAGCGCCACGGACGTGGCGTTCTTCGACCACCACGTCGGCGATGCCCAGATCACGGGCCTTGCGGGTGTGCGCCGTGCTTCCCGTCAGCATGAGCTGCATTGCTGCCGTCGGCTCGATGAGTTCAGGCAGGCGCGCCGTCCCGCCCAACCCGGGATGGAGACCCAGCTTTACCTCGGGCAACCCGAATGACGCACCGTCGATTGCGATGCGGAAATCACAGGCGAGTGCCAGTTCGAACCCCGCGCCCAAAGCTGGCCCGTGGACAACGGCAATCGTCGGGCAGGACAGCCCTTCGAGCCTGTCCAGAACGCCATGCGCTTCGGTCAGCAAGGTTTCGGTGGCCTCGGCCTCCATCCCTGCAAGCATGTCGATATCGGCGCCCATCGCGAACCCCTGGGCCTTGGCCGAACGGATCACCAACGCGCGCGGCAGGTCGGCTTCGATCTGCGCCAGATGCGCATCAAGTTCGCGCAGGACCGTTTCCGAGATCGTGTTGGCGCTGGCATCCGAGCGATCGAGCACAAGCCAGCCGATGTTCTCGTCATCCTTGCCATAGCGCCAGGCGCCATCGCCCAACGCGCCCTTCGCGGCACCCAGTTCAAGCGACGATTGTTTGATATATTCAATTAGTTGACTGTCCATTACGCCACCTCCAACAGCATCGCGCCGCCCTGTCCACCACCAATGCATTCCGTGGCGATACCGCGTTTCCTGCCTGCCTGCGCCAAGGCATTGGCCAGATGCAGAACGATCCGGTTGCCGCTTGTGCCGACCGGGTGACCGAGGGCGATCGCACCGCCGTGAATATTCAGCCGGTCACGCGGGATGGCGCCAAATGGCGTATCCAGTCCCAGAACGTCGCGGCAAAACCCTTCGTCCTGCCATGCAGCAAGGCAGGCGAGCACCTGGGCGGCGAACGCTTCGTTGATTTCCCACAGGTCGATGTCGTCAGATCCAAGGCCATGGCGCTGCAAAAGCGGTGTGGCCGACATGACCGGCCCCAGCCCCATGAACGCCGGATCAAGCGCCGCCCAGCCGCTGTCGACAATGCGCGCTATCGGGCGCAACTTGTGGCGCTCGACCGCTTCAGCGGACGCGAGGATGCACCACGACGCCCCGTCAGTCACCTGCGAGGCATTGCCCGCAGTGACCTGACCATAGGGTTTTTCAAAGACCGGGTTCAACCCGCCCAACGAGTCGAGCGAGCTGTCGGGCCGCACGCCGTCATCATGCGCATAGACATTGCCGTCGCGGTCAAAGGCGGGCAGAACCTCGTCCGACAGCGTGCAGTCGTCTTGCGCGGCGGCAAGGCGGCGGTGGCTTTCGACGGCATAGGCGTCGGCCATCTTGCGCGTGATGCCGAAGTGATGGGCCACAATCTCGGCGGTCTGGCCCATGCTCAAGTCCGTGATCGGGTCCGTAAGTCCACGCTCAAGGCCGATCACGGGGCGCAGGTGGCTTGGCCGGATCTGCACGGCGTTTTGCGCCGTCGCAATCGGCCCCGAGGACCGCTGCATGCCCGAAAGCCAGTCCACCGCTTCGTCGCGCATGATCATGGGTGCGTGGCTCAGCGCTTCGGTGCCGCCCGCAAGGATCAGGTCGCCTTGCCCCTCGCGGATGTAGCGAAAGGCAGTGTCGAGCGACTGCATTCCCGAGCCGCAGTTGATCTGGACCGTAAAGGCCACCATCTCAGCGCCCATCCCCAGACGCAGCGCGGCGACACGGGCGGGGTTCATCTCATCTGCTATGACATTGACGCATCCGAGGATGACCATGTCGTAATCTTCGGCGTTCATCGGCTGGCGGTCCAGAAGCGGTCGCCCGCATTGCACCGCCAGATCGACCGGGGTGAACGGTCCGCGCTTTCCGCGGACTTTGAGAAACGGCGTCCGGGCGCCATCGACCAGAAATACCTCGCGTGGCGTAGTCATTCGGCGGCCTCCTTCGGTGCGTTGGACCGTGTTTCGCGGGGCGTGCCCGGAAACATGGTCCTGATTTCATCGGCGGAGAAATCGTCAACCGCGATCACCCGGTGCACGTCGCGGGCCAGATCGTCGAGCTGCGCCTTCTCCTCTGGTGTCAGAAGTCCGGCCTCAAGCGCGGCTTCGGGGGTCATATCCAGTTCGCGCAGGCGGCGGCGTAGCGGATCGGCGGCAATCGTCGCTTCAAATGCCTTGTTCAGGGCCGCGATCCCGGGATGTTGCCCCGGACCCGTCAGATTGGCACCGAGGCTCTCGCGCACCGGACCTGGCGCGCTGAGGAGCGCGGCGCAGCGACTGATGAGCGCATCCGAGGGCCCGCGCCCGACCGACCCCGGCGCGGTCAGCATGCGCAGCACAAAGGCAGCCGGACGCGAGGGGAAGTTGGCAAGAACGTCGTCCAGCAGCCGCCCGATCCGCGCAAACGACCGTTGCGCGTTGTATTGAACGAGGGCGAATTCCTCTTTCGGTTTGCCCTGATCGTGCCAGCGTTTCAGCACGGCCGACGTTATGTAAAGCTCGCTCAGGATGTCGGCCATGCGGCCTGACAGCATTTCCATCCGCTTCAGCCCGCCGCCGATGGTCAGGAAAGCGATATCGGCGGTCAGCGCATAGGCAGCCGACCAGCGCGACAGCTCGCGATAAAGCGGTCCTGCGGCGCCTGCACGCGCGGGTTCAGGTCCGATGCGGCCCGGAAGAAGCGCCCGGCCAAGACTGCGCCCGGCAGTGCGCAACGAATGCCCGACATGGCGCCAGAAATGCGTGTCGAAAGCGGTCAGCGCCGCGTCTTCCTGCCCCTCTTCCAGCGCAAGAATTTCGTCCAGCAGATGCGGATGCGCCCGGATCGCGCCCTGGCCGAAAACCATCAACGACCGGGTGACAATGTTCGCCCCTTCGACCGTGATCCCGATGGGAACGGCCCGGTAAAGCGGCGACAGGTAGTTCGTCGGCCCGTCGATCACGGCCTTGCCGGCGTGAATGTCCATCGCGTCGTCGATCGAGTCGCGCATGTATTCCGTCGCCGAATACTTCATAAGCGCCGAGATCACGGCAAGCGCGCGCCCCTCGTCCAGCCCGGCGCAGGTCAGGTGGCGCGCGGCCTCGACAGCATAAGCATTGGCGGCAAGGCGCGCGAGCGGCTCTTGAAT
>SKKS01000348.1 GCA_007123625.1 Paracoccaceae bacterium | reverse complement strand
TGCTGTCATCCGCGCCCACAAGGTTCGGGTCATCTGGAAAGGTCACGCAAAGCGACGGGTGCGAGCCGGAACAGTGATAGCATTCGCGGTTGTTTTCCAGCACCAGCTTCCAGTTCGCCTGCTCGATGATGCTGGACTGATGCGCGACTTTCAGGTTGGCCAGATCATGCGGCCCTGTGTAGCGCGCGGCCTGCAACTCCAGCGCGCGCGTGTCGGGGGCCTGATCGGCCAGACAGATGAACACCATCCCCGAAATCTCTCGGCAATGGACAAGGCCCAGCCCATGCGCCGCAGGGTCGAACTCCGCCCCCATCTCGCGCGCCCACAACAGTTTGCCATCCAGATCATAGGTCCACTGGTGATAGGGGCAGACCAGTTTCGGGGCCGTTCCCTTCTGCGCCGAACAGATCCGGCTGCCCCGGTGGCGGCAGGAATTGTGGAACGCCCGCACCACCCCATCCGCGCCCCGCACCACGATCACCGAGGCCGCGCCGACCTCAAGCGTGACATAGCTGCCGGTTTTCGGCATCTCGGCGGCAGGCGCGGCGAAGATCCAGTCGCGCAGCCAGATCGTGCGCAGATCGGCCTGATAGACATCGGGGTCGGTGTAGAAGGGTTGCGGCAGCGAATGCCACGGCTTGCGCGACATCAGGAGGTAAAGCAGGTCGGAATTGCTGAGCATCGGCGGGTGACCTTGGGTTTGTGCGGCAATGGCAGGGTTGCGAGGCCGTTGCCTGGTCCGAAAATGCTGCAAAAACGCGGCACAGGCCCGCCCGATAGCGGCATTTTCTGCACCAGCGGCGGCATGTGCTGCGCTGCGGCATCGGTCTGTGCGGTTTCCTGCAACCAGGATGCCGCGCTGTTTGGGCGGCCCGCCTGTGCGACAGCGATCGGCGCGCTTGCCGGGCTGCGGGTGCTGAACGGGCAGGCGCGGGCGCGGAAGCCGCATTGTCCGGGAGGGTCTGAAAACTCGGCCCTGACGCATCTCCGCGCAGGCCAGATAGCGTTGCGCGCTGTCAAGAGCCTGCGCGGGGATCACTGCAAGAGCGGCATTTCCGGCCTCCGACACGGCGTGTGACGGGCAGGTTTCTGCCGATCCGATTTGGCGCAGTCACGGATCTCGACTATGATGCATGCAATAGCATACCGTGGGGGCAGTCCGAAACCGCAACTGCTTTGCGAAAGGAGACACATTATGCGACGCACATCATTGGCACTTCTGGCCGGGTTCACGATTGCCGGTGCAGCCATGGCGCAGGACGGGATTGTCACCCAGCAGGCATCGGGCGAACTTCTTGGCGGATGGGTGCTTGGTTCGAGTGTCACATCCCTTGATGGCGAGCGGATCGGCGCGATAGATGACATCACGATTGTCGCCGGAGAGGGCGAGATCGCTGCCGCGATCATCTCTGTCGGCGGCTTTCTGGGCTTCGGCGCCAAGAGCATCGCTGTTGACTGGTCAGAACTCCAGATCAACTGGGATGCACGCGAGATCGTCCTGAACATGTCGCGCGAAGAGATGGAGAATGCACCGGAGTATGTGTTCCGTGACCGCGAGGAAATGCCCCTGCCTGCTGGCGGCGTGGGCGGTGGCACGGAGCCTGCGGGCGGCATGGAGCCGACAGGCGGCGGTGGCACGGTTGTTCCGAACTGACGGCAGACGCTGACCACCTCGGAGTACCCGGCGGCTCGCGCGTCAGCCTGACCTGTGGCCCTGTCACGGAGCACCGCGCTTAAACATCCCGTGATGCAACCAGAACCCGCCCTGCCGCTGGCCGCATCTCGCGGCGCAGTGGCAGGGCATCACGGGCGAACGCTGTTGCCTGTTCAACGGGATGCCGGGGCAGTTTCCCGATCCGCGCCCACCCGCGCCCGCATGGCGCTGCCGGTCCCTTTATCCGGCAGTCTCTGCTGCCACATGCGCCGCGCCCCGGTGGCGCATCAGCGCGTCACACAGATCACCGCGCCGCACAGGTTTGGCCAGCGTGTCCACGAAGCCTTGCGCCCGGTAGGTTTCGATCTGTTCCTTCATCACATTCGCAGTCGCCGCAATCGCGCACGGCGGGCGACGACCCAGCGCCGCAGCTTCGCGCTGCATCGTTTTCAGCGCGTCCAGCCCGTCCATGACGGGCATCGAGATATCCAGCAGAAGAAGATCGAACTCCGCTTGCCGCCACGCCTTGCAGGCCTCGGCCCCGTTGGTGACGAAAACCGCGTCAACCCCCAGCCTTTCCAGCATCAGCGACAGGATCTTGCGGTTGGCGGCATTGTCCTCGGCCACCAGCAACCGCAGACCGCGCAACTGGTCCGTCTGGTCGGGCGAGACGCAGTCCGCACAGGCGGGCGGGGCCTTCAGGTCGGGAACCGGGTCGATTGCGGGCAGGGGCAGGCGGATCGTGACTTCGGTCCCGATTCCGGGGGCGCTGGTGACGGTGATCTGTCCCTCCATCGCATCGACCAGACGGCGCACGATCGACATGCCCAGCCCGGTGCCGCCGAAACGCCGCGTCGTGCCGGCCTCTGCCTGTTCGAAGGCCTCGAAAACACGGGCGACCTGCGGGGGCGTCATCCCAACCCCGGTATCGCGCAGCGTGAAGCTCACCGCGTCGGCGCGGTCCGTCCCCACGTCAAGGGTTACGCGTCCGCCCGGTGTGAACTTCACCGCATTGCCCAGGATGTTGTGCAGGATCTGCGATATCCTGACCTCGTCCCCCAACCGATGCCTGCCGATCCCGGCGTCGCGCGAAATCTCCAGCCGGATCCCCTTGGCCTGCGCCGCGGCCCCATGCAGCGATTCAAGCCGCTCGATCAGGGGCGGCAGGATGAAGGGCCGGGATTCGAGGATCAGTTTGCCGGATTCGACCCGCGACAGGTCAAGAATGTCATTGATCAGCGACAAGAGGCTCCACCCCGATTCGCGGATCGTCGCCAGCATGTCGCGCTGCTGCGTCTTCAGCGGCGTATCGGCCAGCAGATCGGCCATGCCCAGAACGCCGTTCAGGGGCGTGCGGATTTCGTGGCTCATATTGGCCAGAAACGCCGATTTGCTGCGATTCGCCGCTTCTGCCTCCAGCAAGGCCGCTTCGACAGTCATGGCAAGCCGGCGCACGGCGATCGTTCCAAGCGCCAGCGCCAGCAGCACAAGCCCCAGCGCGATGCCGACCGGCAAGGCCGCAGCCCGGACCGCCTTTGTCCCCGGTGTCGGTGGTGTCCAGCTTAGCCAGGCAACCGGTCCGTCCGGCCCCGAGAGCGCCCGCGTCGCGCCGGGCAGGCCAGGCTCTGCCATGATGCGAACATCCGACAGCAGCAGCGTATCGCTGAAATTCTGGGGTTTCACGACCTCGACCGACTTGCCGAAAATCATCATCGCGGTCGGCAGGACCAGATCGACTTCGCTGGTATGCGGGACCGACCAGTTGACGTTGATCAGCCACAAATCCCCCTGTATCCACAGATATGTGTGTATCGGGGTGTCGCCCGGCATAAAGGCGCGAGCTTCGGAGAAGTCACGCGCGAAGTCATGAAGCGCGTCAAAATCGGCCTGGTTCAGGCGAAACAGACCCTCGGCCGCCCAGCCGTGAACCTGTTCCAGCGGGCCGCCGCCAATGACCAGCAACTGCATGACACCGCCGACATGCGCCGAAGCGCCTGCGTTTTCAGCCAGCCATTGCACGTCCTGGCGTTGGGTGGCCTCGTAGGCGGCGGTCCATTCGCTGAAATCGGAACTGGTGAATTCCAGCCGCTCGATCATGAATTCCAGCCCGCGTTCGACACGTTGCTGGACATCGTGGCGCGCATCGGCGTCAAATTGCGCCGCGAACCGTTCCGCGACCAGCAAGACCGTCCCCACGAAGAAAACCGCCGCGCCCAGCGCCATCAGCGTCAGGAAGAACGAAAGCCGCCGGGGTGTGGGGATCTGGGCGTCCATGACTGTCCGATGCTGCCGCGCGCGGCTGAAATGATAGCCTTGAAAGGCTGACAAGTCATTAAGTGATATCTCTGAAAGCGCGCAAGATGCGGATGTATGCGGGGCGGATCAGGATGCCTTGCCGTTACTGGCAATCACTGGCATCCACGGCGCTGACTATTGGCACGGACCGGGGCCGTGCCGGCCTGTCAAGGCGCATCGCGGCTGCGCCAGTCGTGCAGCAGCATCGGGCCGATGGCGCGGGCAAAAGCGGCAAGGACGAACCCGCCAAGGGCCAGAAATATCAGCCAGATCCCGTATTGCATCCAGATCCCGTGCGGGCGCACATGATCGGGACGTGCGGGGTTGAACAGGACTGTCACACTAGACCCTTCCGCAAAGCCATAATAGGACGCTGCGGTGTCGGCGCGGGCCTCGATGATCGTGCCCTGAGGTGTTTCGAACTGGAACAGGGGGCGGAAATGGTCGCCATCCGCGTGCTGCACACGCCCGGTATCGATCACGCGCGCCTCGACCTTCACGGCGCTCGCGGAAAACCGCAATCCGTCAAGGATGAACCAGCCGCCAAGGCCGACAAACCCAAGCGGGATCAGCATGGCCAGCGCCAGCAGGGTCGTCGTTCCCCTCTGGCTCAGTTCGATGGTGCGGCGGCGAACGTGCTTTTTCATCCCGTCGTCCCTTTTCGGCTGGTCTGCCGCACGCTACCAGACCCGCACCCGGCGCAAAAGCCCGGCAGATGCGGGGAAAGGGCCACCCCGGAAGACGCCATCGCCCCTGGCCGGCGGGCTTTCGCCCGGCTGCCGCAGGCTGGCGATGCCTGCAGGTCTGACGCTTTTGCTGCCGCGCACGGAAATTTGCTTGAAACAAAACAGGGCGAGATACCGTATTAGGAACGAGACCAACAATGAAAGTCAGATCATGCACAGATTTCTTCTTGGCAGCGCTCTTGCGGCCTTGCTCGGCACTCCGCTTGCGGCCCAGTCCCCGCAGGTTCAGGACTGGGACAGCATCCTTGAAGCAGCCCAAGGCCAGACCGTGTTCTGGCACGCCTGGGGCGGTGATCCGCGTATCAATGCCTTCATCGCCTCTGTCGGTGCGGATTTGCAGGCGCGTCATGGCGTGACGCTGGAGCATGTGCGCCTGGCCGACACCTCTGACGCCGTGACGCGGGTGATCACCGAACGTCAGGCCGGGCGCGACAGCGGCGGCGCGGTCGATGTCATCTGGATCAACGGCGCGAATTTCGCGTCGATGAAGGAACAGGGCCTGCTGTTCG
>SKKS01000479.1 GCA_007123625.1 Paracoccaceae bacterium | reverse complement strand
CGCAGCTGGCCATGGGCACGGTGTCCGATATCGCCGATGTCAGCCGGATCTTCGCCAACACCAACACCGCAGCAGCCGGTGGGGCCGTGGCCGCGTTGATCCTGTCGCAGGTGCTCTACAAGAAGCCTGACCTGACCATGGTGCTCAACGGCGCGCTGGCCGGTCTGGTGTCGATCACCGCCGAGCCGCTGACCCCCGGCCTGGGCATGGCCACGCTTATCGGTGCCGTGGGTGGTGTGATCGTGGTGCTGACCGTACCGATGCTGGACAAGTTCAAGATCGACGATGTTGTCGGCGCCATTCCGGTGCACCTGTTCGCGGGTATCTGGGGTACCTTGGCAGTGGTCCTGACCAACCCGGATGCGACCATCATGAACCAGATCATCGGGATCGTCGCGATCGGTGCTGTGATGTTCGTCGGCTCGCTGATCATGTGGCTGATCCTCAAGGCGGTGCTGGGCATCCGTGTCGGTGACGAGGAACAGATCGCAGGCCTCGACACCACCGAGCTGGGCATGGAAGCGTACCCGGACTTCTCCAAGGGCTGATCCTCTCCTCCTCCCTTGTCACCCTGGAGCAGGGCCCGGACCGGAAACGGTCCGGGCCTTTTGTTTTTCAGGGCCGTTTGTCGAACTTCCGCTGGCTACCGGGCACACGGTCACGCCGTACACCCCCGGATGCGTATGCACTGCGACGCCGCAGTCTGCGTGCATCGTCTCAGCGCCGGGTCTACAGGGGTCGCGTGCCCTGGTGCAGGGCACTGAGCCAGCCGCGTGGTTGGAAGTACAGCGAGGAGTGGTCGCCAAAGCCGCGCGCCGGTCGCGGTCCAGGGTCGACCCGTGTTGCGGATGTGGCAAGGGGGCGCGCGTGCGAGAAGATTTTGCTATGTCTTCGCAGAGCCAACCGCGCCGGGCTGTTTCAGGATGGACGATCCGATTACAGGGGCGCAGCCTGCGCTCGCTCGCTGCAGTACGGGCGCCAGTGCACCGACCGCCGGTCCGAGCGCAGCGTCAGCCGCCGAACATACCGGGGGCGAAGCGGCCAAGATTGCCAAACAACCGACGCAGCAAGGTGCCGCCGGTCGGGCCTGTATCCGTGACCCGCCGCGACAATGCCACAACCTGGCCGTTCTCGATCCCGAAGCGTTCGATGTTGCTGACCCGGTCGCTGTTGTCGAAGGTAATGGCCACCACCTGGCGATCAATCTCGACCGGAGCGCGCCAACCCTGATGCAGCCAGTCGCTTTGTACATAGTACCAGCCGCTACCCTCCATCAACCCGCTGGTGCCTGGGCGGCCGATCTGTTCGGCGACGGTTTCGCGGGTGTCGCGCCCGACCGCGATCTCGGCCAGTTCGGCATCGGTTGGGGCATAGCCGTGAAAGCGCGGCTGCGGCGCACACGCAGCGATCAGCGTCGCGGCAAGCAGGGCCATAAACGGTGCCCTTGCGGCCTGTTGCAGCGAAGTCAGCTTGATCATTGCGTCCTCATGGGTCGGTGTGCCGTACACGCTTCGGCGAAAGTCTTGCGTTGGCGCCCTTTGCGGAAGCCGTGCACAAGGCTTACATAAGGTCCGGCCACTGTTCAAGAATGCAAACAAGCCGCGAATGTCTGCTCAACCCACCCTGCGGAGGTCAGCTTGCCCGATACAGATGCCCCGACACCCCGTTCCGACATGACCCTGGTCCTGCGCCGGAGTGATCTGGCGCGACGCAGCGCCATTGACTTCGAGCTGCAGCCCGGCGCCGAAGTGCGGGCAGCGCTTGCCAAGACACTGGGATTGGAGCGCCTGCGCAAGCTGCGCTTCGCGGGCGCGTTGCACCCGCTGGGCAGGCGCGACTGGGAATTACGCGCCACGCTTGGCGCCACCGTGACACAGGCCTGCGTGGTGTCGCTGGCGCCTGTGACCACCCGCATCGACGAGGTGGTCGAGCGCCGGTTTCTGGCCGATTTCGCCATCCCCGAGGGTGACGAGATCGAAACCCCCGAGGACGAGAACACCGAGGCGCTTGGCGATGCGATCGACCTGGGCGCGGTGGGGATCGAGGCGCTGATGCTGTCCCTGCCTGCGTTTCCGCGCGCCGAAGGCGAAGCGTTGGGCGACGACGGTATCGTGCAGGCCGCGCCACAGGGACAGGCGCCGCTGCAGGACACGGACCTGCGCCCCTTTGCCGGGCTGGCGGCGTTGCGCGACCGGATGACCGGCGGCAGCGACGACGGCACGTCATAGGCGCGGCATGCAAAATCGGTGGAATTCTGGTGCGGGTGGGGAGAGTCGAACTCCCACGCCTTGCGGCGGAGCATTTTGAGTGCCCTGCGTCTACCATTCCGCCACACCCGCTTGGACGTGTCGTTAGCGCGGTTTCGCGCGGCTTTCAACAGGTCTTTGATCGTCTTCGAACAAGGCATGCGCGCCGTGCAGGTGCATCAGGCGCCTTCGTCCCGCAACCGCGCAGCGGCAGGGGGTCACGCCCGATAAGGGCGCGCACGCTTTGCAGGGCCGCAGCCGATATGCCGCCAGCCACTGCACCGGCCACAATCCGGCGTACCAATCCTGAAACCTGTGGCACAACTGCCGCCAGAAGGCTGCAAATGAAGGAATAATACGCGATCACGACCCAGTCCAAGTGCGTGCTCCCCTGACTGGACCCTTGCGTCAAGCCTGTTGCCCGGCGGAAGGAGACACGCCAGCGCACGCGCATTCCGCAGCGCGGGGGCGTCAGGTGCCGCGCGCGGATTTCTCGGCGATCCCGGACTGGCCTTCGCGGCGGGCAAGCTCGGCCTCGATCCCGGCCAGTGAAACTCCGCGCGCGGCGCACATGACCAGCAGATGATACAGCACATCCGCCGCTTCAGACGTCAGGCGGTCTTGGTCGCCGCGCACCGCTTCGATCACGGCCTCGATCGCTTCCTCGCCAAATTTCTCGGCGCATTTCTCGGGGCCCTTGGCCAGCAGGCGCGCGGTCCAGCTTGCATCGGGGTCGGCCTGTGCGCGCGCGTCGATGGTCGCCGCCAGCCGGGCAATGGCCGCACCGGGGGACTCAGCGTTCATGACAGGCGCACCGGGATACCCGCAGCGGCCATGTGGGTCTTGGCCTCGGCGATGGTGTAATCGCCAAAGTGGAAGATCGACGCTGCCAGCACCGCCGAGGCGTGGCCTTCGGTCACGCCTTCGACAAGATGATCAAGCGTGCCCACGCCGCCCGAGGCGATCACCGGAATGCCCACCGCATCGACGATGGCCCGGGTGAGCGCGATGTTGAACCCCGCGCGCGTCCCGTCCCGGTCCATCGAGGTCAGCAGGATCTCCCCCGCGCCCTTGTCGGCCACGGTGCGGGCGAAGTCCATGGCATCGACCCCGGTGGGCCGCCGCCCGCCGTGGGTGAAGATTTCCCATTTGCCCGGGCTGACAGTCTTGGCGTCGATGGCGACAACAATACACTGGCTTCCGAAGCGGTCGGCGGCACGCGCCACCACGTCCGGGTCGGCCACAGCGGCCGAGTTGAAGCTGACCTTGTCCGCGCCCGCCAGCAACAGGTCGCGCACATCGCCGGGCGTGCGCACCCCGCCGCCGACGGTCAGCGGCATGAAGCACTGCTCGGCGGTGCGGGTGACCAGATCGTACATGGTGCCGCGGTTTTCGTGCGTCGCATGGATGTCCAGAAAACACAGCTCGTCCGCACCGGCGGCGTCATAGGCGCGCGCAGCCTCGACCGGGTCGCCGGCGTCGCGCAGGTCGACGAAATTGACGCCCTTGACCACGCGGCCGTCGGCGACATCAAGGCAGGGGATGATGCGTGTCTTGAGCATGGCGCTCTTCTAGCGCGCATCCGCGAGGGGGAAAAGGGGGCGTGGTGGCTTGGCGCGCAACAACGGCGGCAGCAGGCGGCTATAGCTGTCGCGCGCGCTTTCGGCATAGGTGGCGCGCAGCCGCTGCGCATCGCTCCGGGCGGCCTGTGCCGGTTCGGGATCGCTGAGCAGGTCGCACAGCGCCGCCAGGAGCGCTTCGGGTGTGCGGCGGGTACGGGGCAACACCCGGCAGCCGCGCAGCCCCGCCGCCGCGCGCAGGGCGTTGGAGAGCTGCTCATGCTGTGTCGGCAGCGCCAGCACTGGCACACCGGCAAGCGCTGCCAGCGCCAGCGTGCCTGCCTGTCCGGCGCAAAGGATCGCCGCGCAGCGCGCCACAACCTCGGCGGGCGCAAGTGGCTGCGCTACGATCCGCAAATGCGCATGACCCCGCAACGCGGCGATTGGCGCCATATCCGGCGACGGCACCACGACCGTGGCCGTGCAGGGCAGGCGCACCAGCGCCGCCTGCAGGCCAGGGTCCTTCAACGCGCGCATGGGCAGGTAGACCAGCAACCCGGACCCTGGCGCCTGCGCCATCGGTGGCAGGGCGTCGAGCGGCAGCAGCAAGGGCCGGTCGCGCCACGGCGCATAAGGGTCCCACAGCGGCACACCGCGCGGCAGGCTCAGATCGCAGGCATAGATTTCGGGCAGGCGGGTCAGCGGTTTCAGTCCAATCGGCCCAAGCGTTGCGTTGATGGTGTCGCGCATCGCATCTTCGTCGGGCTCCAGCCCCGGGTTCAGGTGGGTGCCATGGTCCGCCGCCTGCTCCGGGGTCAGCAGGTCGGGAAAGCGCGGCAACGGAGCGGGCGGCAGGCCAAAGGCGGCGCCGGTGGCCACCGTGGGAATGCCCATCGCCCGCGCCGCCAGCAGCATCATGGGCGCATAGTCGCCGACCACCAGCGCCGGGCGGATGGCATTCAGCGCCGCACAGCACCAGTCGAACCGGCTGCGCAGGGTTTCCGCGTCGCCGAACCCATGCGCGCGCAACCAGCCGGACCAGCGCAGCACCCCGGGCGCGGCCAGTCCGGGCAAACGGTCGAGATACAGCCCTCGGTCCACGCGATCGCACAGCGGCGCCAGCATGTCTGCGTGCTCCATCCGCGCCAGCAGCGCCTGACTGCGGGCATGGGGCGCAAGCGCGCGGGCGACCGTGGCCAGCGTGGTCACATGGCCGCGCCCTTCGCCGGCCTCGCAGCACAATAGGGCGCGTGGTGGCGGGATGGTGTCGGCGGACACGGAAAGCAGCGCCTGCGGCTACACACCCCACCGGATTCTAGACAACATCGTAGCTGCCCCCGTTGTCATCGGCAGGGGGCGGCGGAGGGGGAGGAGACGGTGCCGGTAGCGGGGCCGGTGGCGGGGCCGGTGCCGGT
>SKKS01000272.1 GCA_007123625.1 Paracoccaceae bacterium | reverse complement strand
ACGCCTATGCCTTTGGCGACGGGTTGGTGAACGCGCTCTATGCGGTCTACGAGGAATCGCCCGAGGGGTTCGAGGACAAGTATTTCGACATGCTGCGCGCAGGTGGATCGAAGCACCACAAGGAATTGCTGGCGCCCTTTGGCCTCGATGCTTCGGACCCGGCGTTCTGGGACAAGGGCCTGAGCATGATCGCGCGATTTATTGACGAGTTGGAGGCGATGGACGACTGATCTTCGCCGAAGGTCGGAAAATTGAAACTCCTGAACAGGCCCGCCACGTCGCGGGCCTGTTTCGTTGCGGAGTGCTCTGTTTCAGAAGCGTATTTTTTCGAAACGCGGAACGCGATATCTTTGAAATGTTGGAAAAATGAAAACTCGAATCACGCACGATCGCGGCACAGCCGCCAGATTCGCTCGGGGGTCAGGGGCATCTGGACATCGACCGAACCACCCACCGCATCCTGCACCGCATTGACCACCGCCGCGATACTGCCCACGGTCCCCGCCTCGCCACATCCCTTGACCCCCAGCGGATTGGTGCCGGTGGGCACGGGTTCGGACCGGAAGCGCACAAACGGCAGATCGGTCGCGCGGGGCATGGCATAATCCATGAAGCTGCCAGTCAGCGGCTGGCCATCTTCGTCGAACACCACCCGCTCGCAGATCGCCTGCCCGACGCCCTGCATGATCCCGCCATGCACCTGCCCCTCGACCAGTTGCGGATGCAGCAAGTTGCCGAAGTCATCCACCGCCGTGTAGCGCTCCAACTGGAGGGCGCCGGTCTCGGGGTCGATCTCGATCTCGGCCAGATGGGCCCCATTCGGGTAGGACCGCGCCGAAAGCTCGGCCGCGCCGTCATGGCGCAACAGATCGGCGCGCCCCTGTGTGCGTGCGAGCGCCGCCGCCTCCAGCAGCGTCAGCGTCCTGTTGGACCCCGGCGCGCGAAAGGCGCCATCATCCAGAACCACCCCCTCGCCCAGCGCGTCGCGCAGGAAACCCGAAAAAGCGGCGGTCATCCGGCTGACCATGGCCAGCGTTGCATTGGTCTGTACCGTGACCGAACGCGATCCGCCCGTGCCGCCCCCGCGCGCGATCCGGTCGCTGTCGCCCTGCATCACGCGAATTGCCGCCAGTGGCACGCCGGTCTGGTCGGACAGGAATTGCGCAAAGACCGTCTCGTGCCCCTGCCCGTTCGACTGGGTGCCGACGAACAGCGTAACCGTGCCATTGTCGTGAAACTCCACCGCCGCGCCCTCGGCCGGGTTGCCCAGAATACTTTCGATGTAGAAGCTCAACCCCAGCCCCCGAAGGCGCCCGCGCGTCGCGCTGTCGGCGCGCCGTTGGGGGAAACCGGCCACATCGGCTTCGACCCGCGCGCGGTCCAACACGCGCGCGAAATCGCCATCCTCGATCCGGTCCCCGGCGACGGTCGCATAGGGGAAGCGCGCAGGCGGGATGAAGTTGCGGCGGCGCAGATCGAAGGGACAGTGCCCAAGCTGCCGCGCGGCCTTGTCCATCAACCGCTCCAGCACGGTGATCGCCTCGGGGCGGCCCGCGCCGCGATAGGCATCGACCGGCGTGGTGTTGGTATAAACGCCGCGACTGTGCACCAGCACCGCCGGGATGTCATAGGCCCCCGTCGCCACCATGGAAAAAAGGCCCGACTGGATATTTTGTCCGAATTCTGAATTATATGCCCCAAGATTCGACCAGTTCCGGACCCGATAGGCCTGAATTCTGCCATCCGCATCCAGCGCAAGTTCCGCTTCGGACCGCAGGTCGCGCCCGGCGTTGTCCGACAGGATCGCCTCGGAGCGGCTGGAATGCCAGCGCACGGGGCGTCCCAGCGCGCGGGCTGCATGCGCGATGACGAAGTATTCCGGATAGGGCATGGCCTTCATCCCGAATCCGCCGCCCACATCGGGGATGGTGACCCGCACATCCTCGGGGCGCAGGTGAAGCATGCTGGTCAGACGCTCCTTCATGGTCCACACGCCTTGCCCACTGAAGCACAGGTGCAGGCGGTGCCCATCCCATTCGGCAAAGGCGCCGCGCGGTTCCATGGGTGCGGCAAGCAGGCGCGGCTGTTCGACAGTGATCGCGACCCTATGCGCCGCATGGGCAAAGGCCGCATCAACCGCCGGTTCATCGCCCACCGCCCAGTCATAGGCAATGTTGTCCGGCGCCTGCGCATGCACCGCCGACCCGCCGGACCCCAGGTCCATATGCGCGGGCAACGGGTCGAGGTCGAGGTCGCTCATCTCGGCCGCGTCCTGGGCCTGCGCTGCGGTTTCCGCCACCACCATGGCCACCGGCTCGCCCGCGAAGCACACCCGGTCACGCGCCAGAAGCGGCCGGGGCGGGCTGGCGCCAATGGTCCCGTCGCGGTTGGTGCGCAGGCTGGCCTCCATCGCGAGCGCAAGCCCGGCGGAATCCAGCGCGGCGGCGTCAAATACCGCCACCACGCCGGGCGATTCCCGCGCCGCGCCGAGATCAAGCGCCACGATCCGCCCATGCGCCAACGGCGCGCGCAGGAATACTGCATGCAGCGCGTCGCGCGGCGCGGTATCCTCCATGAACCGGCCTTGCCCTGTCAAAAGGCGCAAGTCTTCGACACGGTGGACAGTCTGGCTTTTTCCGAAGGCGTGCATGGGGGATTCCCGGATGACCTGTTGCGATGCGCAACCTAGCGCCGCGCGGCACCAAAGGCAAAGCGCTCAGAAATCCGCCAGCCACCAGTCGCGCCCGCTGACCGGGTCGCGCGCAAGCTCGATGCTCCAGCTGCCGACAGGGAAGCGGGCGGCGGGCTGGTGCTCGGCCAGGCGCAGCCAGCCGGTCGCTCCGAACGCGTCGCGCCATTCCAGCACCGGCAAGGGCGCCCCGCGTGGGCCGGGGCGCGTCGCATGTGCGGTGACCTGCGCCAACCTTACCGCGCCGAAGCGCAGCGCGCGCGCCGCCGAAACCATCGGTTGACCCAGCCAGAGCCCTGCCCCCAGCGAGATCACCCCGAAAACGCCCGCCAGCACCAGCCGTTGCACAGCATTCGCCCGGTCGCGCTGCGGGTCGAAGCTGTGGCGTGACGGGTCATGGGCCAGATACCACACCTGCGGGCTGTCGCCCGGCGCCGCATGGCGTGCGACCGCGCGGGGGACCGGGCCGCGCTGGCGCATTGTCTCGCCTGTTCGGGTGACGAAACTATACTCCATGCCGTAGCGCGGGCTGCGCCGCTCGTTCCCGCGGGTGACGTCGTGGATGCGGGCCTCTCCCTGCGCGCCGGTGTGGAACATGGTATCGGCAGTCCGCAGATCGGCCCAACCGCTGCGTGCCAACGATACCGCCATCAGCAGCGGAATCGCCAGCAACAGGCACGACGGCCAGAAATGGCGCAAAAGGCGCAGAATCAAGCGCAGCGTGTCAGGCACGGGTCCGCGTCATTCTCGATCATGGTCACCCGACGATACCAGAGCCGGGCCGCAGCGCCACCCCGCGCACGCCTGTCCCGCCGTACCTGCCCGAAGTTTCAGCACATGCCGCAGTTCCGGGTCGCGCTTCGTCGGATCACTGCGCAAATGCACGACCCAAGGCCGGGGCCGTCCGATGAAACCGACGCGCCTTGCCACTGACAGGAGCATATGCCAGTCATCGCATGGGTGTGTCGGCGCGGTGCCGCGGTCCGTTTCGCGCAGGCTGACCCCGCGCTTTCAACGCTTTCGAGGCCCCCATGCAACGCCCCCCGATGCCGCCACCGATTTCATCCCGTCCGCCGGGCCTGTGGCGCGACACGCCGCCGGCGATCTTTCCGCCCATCATGGGGCTGCTGGGTCTGGGGCTGAGCTGGCGTGAAGCCACGCGCACGCTGGGCGCCCCCGCAGGGGTCGGCGACATGATCCTTGGTGCGGCAGCGCTGCTTCTGGCCTTTTGCATGGTGGCGTGGCTGGCCAAACCCGTGCGGCGCCCCGGCGTGATCGACGAGGATCTGCGCGTCCTGCCCGGGCGCGCGGGGCTGGCGGCCATGGTGCTGTCGCTCTCGCTTCTGGCCGCCGCGCTTGTCCCATTCACGCCTGGGCTGGCTTGGACGGTCCTGATTGCAGGCGCATCGGCACATGCAGTGCTGATCGCGCTGGTGACGCGCACGCTCTTGCGCGGGCCGGACGAGGCGCGTGTGGTCACGCCGGTGTTTCACCTTGTCTATGTCGGGCCGATCCTGTTGCCGCTTTCGCTGATCCCGCTGGGCCAGCCCGCGTTGGCAAACGCCATCCTCTGGGCGACGATCCCGGTCGCGCTGGCGATCTGGGCCGCAAGCACGGCGCAACTGGTGCAGCGCGTCCCGCCGGCTCCCCTGCGTCCGCTTCTGGCGATCCATCTGGCGCCTGCCAGCCTGTTTGCGACGGTGGCGACAATGCTCGGGCTGCACACGCTGGGCATCGCATCGGCAATCGCGGCAGGCGCGATTCTGCTGGCGTTGCTGGCCAGCGCCCGCTGGCTGACCGAGGCCGGGTTTTCCCCGCTGTGGGGCGCCTTCACCTTTCCACTGGCGGCGTTCGCATCCGCCTTGCTGACGGTCTCCGGCGGCAGCGGCGCCGCTGGCATCATCGGTGGCGTGGTGCTGGTGGTGGCAACGCTGGCGATTCCGGTCATCGCCTACCGGGTGCTGCAAGCCTGGGCGAAAGGGACGCTCGCGGGACGAACCAACGCAGCCGTGGCATAAGCGACACTTGCGGCGTTGGCCAAACGGAACGCCCCGTCAGGGGCGTGACCTATGTCTTGCGGTCGCAAGGCCGCGCATTCTGGAAAGACCCGCTCAGAAGTGGATCGCGCGCCCGTAGGCATCCAGCACCGACTCGTGCATCATCTCGGACAGGGTCGGGTGCGGGAAAACGGTCTCCATCAACTCCGCCTCTGTCGACTCCAGCGTGCGGGCCACCACATAGCCCTGGATCAACTCGGTCACTTCGGCGCCAACCATATGCGCGCCCAGCAACTCACCCGTGTCGGCATCGAACACTGTCTTGATCATCCCCTCGGACTCGCCCAGCGCGATGGCCTTGCCATTGCCGATGAACGGGAAGCGGCCGACCTTGACCTTGTGACCGCGCTCCTTGGCCTTTGCCTCACTCAGGCCCACGCTGGCCACCTGCGGGTGACAATAGGTGCAGCCGGCAATCGATTCCGGCTTCACAGGGTGCGGGTGCCCGCCTGCGATCATCTCGGCCACCATCACGCCCTCGTGGCTGGCCTT
>SKKS01000345.1 GCA_007123625.1 Paracoccaceae bacterium | reverse complement strand
GCCCAAACTTGCCATCTGCGCGCCGATGGTGCCAAGGCCCACCAGCCCCAGCCGCAGCCCCGCCATGTCGCGCCCCAAGCCCGCCTGCCAGCCGCCGCGCCGGAGCGCGGCAACTTCGGGTATCAGCCGCCGGTTCAGCGCCAGCATCATCAGCAGCGTCAACTCCGATGTGGTGGTCTTGCGCGAGGCTGTGCCACAGACCGTCACCCCGCAGTCCCGCGCGGCATCCAGGTCGATGGACGCGTTCTTGGGCCCGGTGGTTACGATCAGCCGTAACCGGGGCAGGGCGCGGATCACCGACGCGGGCAAGGGGGTGCGTTCGCGCATGACGCACAGCACCTCGAACGGCGCCAGCCGCTCGATCAGTGCCGGACCCGGCGCCAGCGTGTCGGAAAACACCGTCACGTCGCCCAGACCCGACCAGTCGCCATAGTCCAGCGCCACGCCTGCGTAATCGTCCAGTATCGCGATCTTCATTCCTGCCTCCTGTTCAAGAATCTTGCGCCCGCCAGCGGCGCACCGGTTATGACGATGATAAGCCGGATCACATGATGGGCGACCACGAAACCCAGATCCGCCCCCACGACGATCGCCATGACCGCCAGCTCCGCCTGCCCACCCGGGGCGAAGGACAGGAACGCCTCGACCGGTGGGGCGCCACCGTAGCGTTGTGCAACCACGGTAAACGCCGCCGCCAGCGCCGCCAGCACCACCGCAAAGGCTGCGCCCACCGCCACGTCATGGCGCAACTCGCGCATGGTGACGCCGACATAATGTGTGCCGATACCCATGCCGATGAAGAACTGCGCGGCCATGATCGCCTCGGCCGGGGGGCGGTAATGCAGGATGTCGGTCAGCGACAGCACGGCGGTCACGATCATTGGCCCCAGAATCGGCGCACCGAACAGGCCCACGCGTTTCGCCAGCCACCAGCCCCCCAGCGCCGCCGCGACCATGATCGCCATCTCGCGCGGGGGCACCTCGGTCGCCGGATCGCCGATGGCGCCGTCCAGCGTCACGCCATATCCCAGCGTCAGGATGAAGGGCGCGATCACCACGATGGTCAGCACCCGCGTGGCGTGGATCAGCGCCAGCGCCCGGACATTGGCCCCCGCTTCCTTGCCGAACAGCACCATGTCCTGAAATCCGCCGGGCATTGATGCATACCACGCCGTGGGCCGGTCATACCCTCCGAAGCGGCGGAAGAACGGCACGCCGATCAGCCCGATCAACATGATATAGGGCGGGATCAGCGCCATGGTAAAGGCCATGGTCGGCAGTTGCGCCAGCAGTGCGGGCGTGACCGCTGCCCCCACCGCAACGCCCAGGATCGTGCGCGCGCCCTGTTCCACCGGCGGCACGCCACGCAGCCGCACCCCCGCCAACGCCGCCAGCAGGCAGGCGAACATCGGCCCGAACAGGAACGGCAGCGGCAGCCCCAGCGCGTAAAAAACCGCAACGCCCAAAACGGCGATGGCAAGGGTAAGTGAGAGCTGCATCACAGGGCTTTCGGCAGGCGGTTGACATATATGGATGCAAGTGTATACGCATGGATACAACATGCAACCCTCAAAAACCGATGTGGCGGCCCACCGCCCGGCCAATCCGCCCAGAGACCCGCCCATGCCCAAATCCGCTCCGGAACCCAGCCTGGAATCCACCCCGGACTCCGCCGCCGAACCGTCGCAAGGGCAGGGTGCGTACCTTCGCCTGCTTGACGACATCCGGCTGGGGCATCTTCTGCCCGGCGCGCGGCTGCGCGAAACCGAACTGGCCGCGCGGCTGGGCATCTCGCGCACCCCCGTGCGCGAGGCGATTCGCCTGCTCGAAGCCGATGGCATCGTCGAACATATCCCCCGGCTGGGCGCCAGCCTGCGCCGCCTCAGCTATGCCGAGGTGATGGAAATCTACGAGATGCGCGCCGTGCTCGAAGGCACCGCAGCGCGGCTGGCCGCGCGGGTTGCGTCGGATATGGAGCTTGCGGAACTAGCCGACATCAACGCCGCCATGACCGCCGATGCCGCCGACATTGCCACGGTCGCGCGACTGAACGCGCAGTTTCATGCAGGCATCCTGAATGCCGCGAAGAACCGCTACCTGCGCCGTGCGATGGACAGCATGCGCCGCACGCTGATGATCCTTGGACCGACAACCCTTACCGACCCCGTGCGTGCCCGGGGTGCCGCGACCGAACATGACACCCTTCTGGCGGCGCTTGTTGCACGCGATGGCGCTGCTTCCGAAGCGGCGATGCGTTCGCATATCGAAGCCGCGCACCGCGTGCGCCTGCGCCAGTTGCGCGAGACACCGGGCCTGTGGCCTGCCCTGTCCGACCCGAACCCGAACGGAGGCGATATTGACTGACCCCGGCACCCCCTGGGACGTGGCCATCGTGGGGGGCGGAAACGCCGCCCTGTGCGCCGCCATCGAAGCCGCCGAGGCCGGCGCCCGCGTGATCTTGCTCGAAGCCGCGCCCAGACACATGCGCGGCGGCAATTCCCGGCATACGCGCAACTTTCGCTGTATGCACCAGGGGCCGCTGTCAGTGCTGACCGACACCTATGGCGAAGATGAATATTATGACGACCTGATCCGCGTCACCGGTGGCAAGACCGAACCCGAGCTTGCCCGCCTTGCGATCCGCGAAAGCGAATCCGCACTGCCGTGGATGGAATCGCATGGCGTTCGGTTTCAGCCGTCGCTGTCGGGCACGCTGTCACTGGGGCGGACGAATGCGTTCTTTCTGGGTGGGGGCAAGGCGCTGGTGAACGCGTATTACGCCACCGTCGAGGATCTGGGCGTGACCATCCGTTACGAGGCCAAGGTTGCGCATGTTCATATCGAAAGCGGGGCCTTTCGCTGGCTGGAGCTTGAAAGCGGCGAACGTATCGTTGCGCGCGCCGTGGTGCTGGCTTCGGGCGGGTTTCAGGCCGATCTGGACTGGCTGGCGCGCGCCTGGGGGCCGGCGGCGCGCAACTTCCTGATCCGCGGCACGCCGTGGAACAGGGGCGAGGTGCTGCGCGACATGCTTGACCAGGGCGCCGAAAGCGTGGGCGACCCCACCCAATGCCACGCGGTCGCCATCGACGGACGCGCCCCCAAATTCGACGGCGGGATTGTCACGCGGCTTGATTGCGTGCCGTTTTCGGTGGTGGTCAACCGTGACGGCGCGCGCTTCCATGACGAGGGGCAAGACGTCTGGCCCAAACGCTATGCCATCTGGGGCAGGCTGGTGGCCGCTCAGCCCGATCAGGTGGCCTATGCCGTCATCGACGCCAAGGCGCGCGGATTGTTCATGCCGTCTGTGTTTCCACCCGAAACCGCCGACACGGTCGAGGAACTTGGCACCCGGCTTGGCATCGATGGTGCGCATCTGGCCGCTACCGTAGACGCGTACAACGCCGCTTGTCGACCCGGCACCTTCCATCCGACCGAACTTGACGGGGTGGCGACCGAAGGGCTGGAGCCGCCGAAAACCAATTGGGCCCGTCCCATCGATACGCCACCATACTATGGCTACACGCTACGCCCCGGCGTGACCTTCACCTATCTGGGGCTCAAGGTCTCGCCGCGCGCGCAGGTTCAGAGCGGTCACGGGCCGCTCACGAATGTCTGGGCAGCGGGCGAGATCATGGCGGGCTCGATCCTGGGCCAAGGCTATCTTGCCGGGTTCGGCATGACCATCGGAACCGTTTTCGGACGCATCGCGGGACAGGAGGCCGCCGCCCATGCCCTATGACACCACCGCCACTGCCGCCACGGCGACCGACGAAGCCCGCCGCCAGTTGGAAATCTGCAACGCCTGTCGCTATTGCGAAGGCTATTGCGATGTGTTTCCCGCTCTGACCCGCCTGTCCCAGATGGACCCTGGTGCAATCAGCCATCTGGCCAGCCTGTGCCACAACTGCCGTGGGTGCTACTATGCCTGTCAGTATTCCCCGCCGCACGAATTCGCGCTGAACCTTCCGGCCGCTCTGGCCGAGGTGCGCCAGCAGGACTGGGAGGATTTCGCCCGCCCGCAGGCGGTGGCGCGACTGTTCCACCGCAGCGGGCTGGCGCTGGCGGCGGCGCTGGTGGCGGGCTTTGCCGTGCTCTTCGCCGCCATTGCCGCACTGCGCCCTGAAAGCGGCGAAGGCTTCTACGCCACGCTGTCGCACAACGCCATGGTGGCGATCTTCGCGCCCGCCTTCGTGCTGCCGCTGCTGGCCGTAGGCCTCAGCCTGCGCGCGTGGTGGCAGGCCATCGAAGGGGGGCCGGTACGATGGGCCGATGTCACCCGCGCGGCCCGCGCCGCCGGGCGGATGCGCAACCTCGACGGCGGACAGGGGCAGGGCTGTAACTTCGAGAAGGAGGACCGCTATTCCGACGCCCGGCGCTGGGCGCATCAGGCCACGCTCTGGGGGTTCCTCATGTGCTTTGCGGCCACGTCGGTTGCCACGCTGATGCATTACGGGCTGAACTGGCCCGCGCCCTACGGGTTCTGGTCCCCGCCCAAGCTGTTGGGCGTGCCGGGGGGTATCCTGCTCTGCATCGGGACAGGCTGGCTCATGGCGCTGAAGCTGCGCGCCGACCCAGACCTGGGTGCTGCGCGCGTCTGGGGCGGCGAAATGGGGTTCGTGGCGCTTCTGTTCTTTGTTTCAGCCACGGGGCTTGCGCTCTATGCCGCCACGGGCACCGCCGCCGTACCTGCCCTGCTGGCAATCCACCTTGGCGCCGTGCTCGCCTTCTTCCTGCTCACGCCGTACTCGAAAATGGTGCACGGATTCTACCGCTTCGCCGCCCTCATGGCCGACCGCCGTCCTGGCTGATCCCCTTCATCTTGCCTGAAAATACTCCGGGCGGCGGACCCCGCAGGGGGCCGGGGGGCAGCGCCCCCCACACGCCCCATCGGCACCGCAAGCCGTGGGCTCAGCCGCGCCCGTCCCAGACCGCCTCCGGGATCATCACCTCGCCGCGCGCGATCAGCCGCGCCGTGCGCAACACGCCCGCGCTACGCAGCTCCAATCCTTCGTCGTCGCGGGTGAAGTCCATCAGCACGTCCATATATCCCATCGGGTGTTCCACCCGCATGTTCGCGGGTGCCGCCCCGGGCAGCACCGCCAGCCCTTCGGCGACCGATCCGGGCAACAGCGCGCAGGCGGAAATGCATTGCCCGCCCGATACCGCCATTGTCGGATGGCACGCCCAGGGCGTCAGGTAGCGCGCGGCCACCGTTCCGCCGTCGCCGCGCGGGGCGGCCACCAGCCCGACCTTGGGCGT
>SKKS01000478.1 GCA_007123625.1 Paracoccaceae bacterium | reverse complement strand
GGGCGCGAACCAGTTGCCTTTGGTCATCGAAGGCGTCACAGTCACCGAAGGTGTCGCCAAGAGCGCCACCGAAAACCGCGCCGCCTGATCAGGCCGCATCACCCAAAATCCCGCATAGCTCTTTGATCAATCACAACGCCTCAGTCGGTCAGGTTCACACGGTAGATCCGCTGCGCTGTGCGATAGGCGATGTCGGCAGCCTCGTCTTCTGACAACGCCGAAAGAATGGAATGAGTCATGTCCAGCCATCCAGGCAATCCACTGCCAAGATCGACCACCGGCCAGTCACTGCCCCAGACAATCCGCGCAGGGCCAAAGACGCCCAACACATGCTCGACATATGGCCGGATCGCGGCCGCGCGGTCCTGATGAGCCCCGACATAGGCGGTCAGACCGGACAGCTTGCAGCTGACATGCGACAGCTTGGCCAAGGCGTCGATCTGCGACGCCCATGTCTTGAAATCGCCACCGGCAATATCTGGCACGCCACAGTGGTCCAGCACCAGAGGCATACCCTGACAGGCGCGTGCCAGTTCCAACGCCACAGGCAGTTGCCGGGCCAGAAAGCACATGTCGAATGACATCCCTTGTGCGCCGATGCGCCGGATATTGGCGCGGAATGTGTCCGTGCGCGAAACCTCGTCGTGCACTACATGCAACACACGCCGGAAGCCGACAACACCCAAATCCGCACATTCATCGAGCCATGCCTCGAACCCCGCATCCGTTTCCGGGCGACACGAGGCGATAACGCCCAGAATGCCGCTGGCCTTGTCGCAGGCAATCCCCGCGATCAGGCGCGCTTCATTCTGGTAATCCGCATCATCGACTGCCGCTTCCATGAACAGCGCGCCAGCCACCCGGCCATTTGTCAAAGCGTTATAGGTCTCGACTGAGAAATCGTCGCTGGCCAGAGCCGGTATGCCTTTCGCCCAGGAATATCCAAGCGTGTCGCGATAGATCAGATGCTGGTGGGTATCGAGCAGTTTCATCCCTTGTCCTCCGGTATGCGCTGTCCATGTTTCAGGCTGCGTCGGCGATCACCTCCCGGCGTTGCTGTCCCGGCCCAGTGCGGCCGGGTTCGACTGCTTCTCACGGTTACGGAAAGCGCGCGGGTGTCCTGCGCGTTCCTGTGGTTCAGACATTCGACCAGCCGCCGTCGATGACGTGAATGGCCCCTGTGGTATAGGCGCTTTCATCCGAGGCAAGATAGACCACAAGCGCGGCGATCTCCGCGGCCTTGCCGATCCGCCCGATGGGTTGGCGCGCGATGAAGGCCGCACGCGCTGTCTCATAGTCACCCTGCGCGCGGATACGATCTTCCAGCGAGGGGCTTTCGACCGTGCCGGGACAGATGGCATTGCAGCGGATGCCCTGCCCGATGAAATCGGCGGCGACGGATTTGGTCATCCCGATCACCCCAGCCTTGGTCGCGCCATAAACAAACCGGTTCGGCGCGGCGATCACGGATGACGCAGCAGAGGACATGTTGATGATCGACCCGCCCCCCGCAGCGATCATGCCGGGCAGAAAGGCACGCAGCATCCGGTACATGGCGGTCATGTTCAGGTTCAGCGAGAACTGCCAGCTCTCTTCGTCGCAATCGAGGATCGTGCCATGCGCCACATAGCCTGCACAGTTGAAAAGCACATCGGGGGCATCAAGGCTTTCAACCGTTGCCGTGATCTGGTCTGGATCCGTCACGTCCAGCAGACGGGTTTCAATGCCCTGGTGGGCGAGTTCGTCCAGCGCGGTGGGGTTGCTGTCCGTGCCGATCACCCGCGCCCCTTCGGCGGCCATCGCCAGCGCGCTGGCGCGGCCAATGCCTTGCCCCGCCGCTGTCAGAAGACAGGTCTTTCCCTTCAGTCGTCCCATCGTCGAGTTCCTTGTCATAGTGGCAGGCAGGCCGGGCCAAGCGGTTCGAAGCTCTTGTAGGTCAGAATGAATTCGGTATGACCCAGCGCCTCGGATTTCGTCGGCTGGCCACTGGCGGTGGCGATCACAGCGTCGAAAATCTCGTCACCGATCTGGGTCAGGCTTGCAGCCCCTGTCAGGATGCGGCCTGCATTGATGTCCATATCCTCGGACAAGCGGTCATACATATGTGGGTTGGCCGCGATCTTGATGACCGGCGCAAGCGCCGAGCCGACAACCGACCCGCGCCCCGTGACAAACAGCGTCATATGCGCGCCTGATGCCATCATCTCGACGATTTCGGCATTGTCCGAGATATTGGGAAAACCGAACCGCACCTCGCCATCAGGCACCACATCCATCAGGTACAGCCCACCGCGTGGTGGGATGTCGCCCGGCTTGATCAGGCCCGAAATCTGCGACTGGCCCGATTTCATATAGGCGCCCAGCGACTTCTCCTCGATCGTTGTCAGGCCGCCATCGGCATTGCCAGCGGCAAAACTGCCATAACCCAAGGTAGCGTAATAGCGCGCCGCCTTCTCGACACTGGCGCGTAATTCGATGGCCAGTTCGGGCGTTGCCGCGCGACTGGCCATGATGCCCTCGCAACCGATCAACTCGCCGGTTTCCTCGAAAATGCATGTTGCGCCCTCGGCCACCAGCCGGTCAAATGCCAGCCCGGCGGCCGGATTGCCCGTGATCCCCGATGTCCCGTCAGAGCCACCGCAGACAGTGCCTATGGTCAGGTCGGACAGCGCCAGCGGAACCTGTTCTGCACCTTGCAGGATCGCGGCCTGTTCGGCCACCCACGCCCGCCCGGCATCGATCGTTGCGCGGGTGCCGCCGTCGTTCTGGATGACCAGCGTGCGCACGGGCCGCCCGCTTTGTGCGGTAATGCGTTCCAACTGATACCTGTCGAAACTCTCGCAGCCCAGCGATACCAGCAGCACCGCGCCGACATTCGGATGGGTGCACAGGCGCTCCATGATCTTCTGGGCGTAGGCATTCGGAAAGCAGCCCGGAAAGCCGATCAGATGGGCGTGCTCGGGTGTGGGGTTGACGATCTGGCGGGCCACATGATGGGCGCATTCCACCAGATAGGCGACGGCCACCAGATTGCGGATGCCCTTGCGTCCATCTGCGCGCGAATAGCCTGTCAGCGTCATGTTGCGCTCCCTTTCATGGCTGCATCATGCGATGCGTGCGACTCGGTCAGCGAATGGGTCGGCGTGTAGTCGCTGGCAAGATTGTGCAGGTGGACATGTGCGCCGGGGGCAATGTCACAGAAGGTCGAGCCAATCGGGGCACCATACTTGATGATCTTTTCGCCTGACGCGATGAACCGCGCCGCGATCTTGTGCCCAAGCCCGAGGCGCCGGGAAATGTGAACCTCCGCGCCCGCGACCATGATGACCTCGCCCGCGTCGATGGCACCGCGCAGCACGAAAACATTGTCATCAGGCGACAGAAGCAGCAGCCGAGGGTCGGTCTGGACCGTCATTCAAGTCGCTCTGTGTTGTGACACATCACCAATTGTTCCCCCTAGAACTTGCCGAATTTCTTGTAGGCGTCTTGCGGGTCCATCCCGCTCAGGATGGCGCTGCGGACCTTGTTTTCGGTCTGCATGGCCGCGACCGATGCCTCGATCACCTCGTCCAGAAGCGCGCCCGGAATCCGCACCATGCCATCGGCATCCCCGTGCAGCCAGTCATCCGGCGCGATCAGCACATCGTCGATATGGATCGGCACATCGGTTCCGGTGGGCAGCCATGCGCCCACCACATCGCGCGGCGTATGAAACACCCGCCAACAGGGCAGGCCCAGCCGCTGGATGAAACCCGCATCCCGCAAGCCGCCATCCATCACGCAGCCCAGAACGCCCTTGCGATGCAAGGTTTCTGCCGACAATTCACCCATCTGGGCGACCGTGTGATTATGCGGCTGGCTGATCCAGACATGATGCGCGGGCGCACGCGACAGCAAGCCCGTCCATTCCAGCAGCGTCGCATGGGCATCGGCGCTTTCGTCCATGCGCCCTTCGATGGTGAAGACCGGGCCACACAGGACCGTTCCCGCCTGCAAGGGCTGGATGCGCGGTGGTAGTGTGAAATTGCGCAGGCCGCGTGCGCGCATCACGTCATGGATTACGCTGGTATAGCAGGAGGCCAGCACCGCGATCCGCGGATCCGGCGCGGTCTGGGCGTCAGTCATGGTGAAAGACCTCTTCCATCATGGCCCACCATTCGCCCTCGGCACGGGTATCCAGCGGAAGCTGACAGGGCATGCAGACATCCCACCATTCCTGCGTCTTCGGGTCCGCCGCCATCTTCGCGGCATCGGCGGCAAAATCATCACCGACATATTCCCAATACCCGAACAGCAGGTTCTCCGGCTCGCGCAGGAAGATGCTGTAATTGGTGATGTTGCAGTCGCTGATCCTGGCCAGGATCTCGGGCCAAGTATCGGCGTGCAGGCGTTTATAGGTCTCTATCCGGTCGGGTTTCAACCCGATGACCATTCCCATGCGTTGCATTTCATCCCTCCTTGCCAGTGATCCGGTGATGGCTGCCTGAAACCGTCTGTGCCACGATTGCCGCCATGTCCCAGTCGATCCCAAGCCCCGGAGTTGCGGGCGCATGCGCCCGGCCATTGCGCAGATCAACACGCGAGGTCGTGATCGCATCAAGCAGCGGGATATACTCCAGCATCCAGGCATTGGGCACGGCACAGACCAGACTGACATGCAGTTCCATCAGGAAATGCGGGCAGACCGACAGGTTATGGCATTCCGCCATATGCGCGACCTTCAGCCAGGGCGTGATCCCGCCCACGCGGGCGGCATCGACCTGCACCACGCTTGCCGCGCCCTGCATCAGGTAATCCTTGAACTGCCCCGGCGAATAGAGGCTCTCGCCAACGGCAATCGGCACACGGCTTTGACGTGCAAGTGTTGCATGGCCCGAAAGGTCATCGGCGGGCAGCGGTTCCTCGAACCATGTGATGCCGTGATCGGCCAGCATATCTGCGCGCAACAACGCCTCGGACAGGGTGAAAGCCTGATTGGCATCGACCATCAGCCGAAAATCATCGCCCACAGCGGCGCGCACGGCTGACAGGCGGCGCGCATCCTCGGCTGCAGAGGGCTTGCCGATCTTGACTTTCGCCCCGGCAAACCCCGCGTCCTGCACGGCGCGGGCATCTTCCACCAGCACGGGCGTGTCGATGTGAAGCCATCCGCCTTCGGTCGAATAAATCGCAATATCGGGCCGCGCACCGCCGGCCATGCGCCACAGCGGCAGACCGGTCCGCTTGCAGCGCAGATCCCACAGCGCCGTGTCGATGGCGGCAAGGGCAAGCGAGGTTATGGCCCCGACTGCCGTGGCATGTGTGACGAACAGCAGGTCGCGCCAGATACTCTCG